>CBFGPB010000051.1:0-12585 GCA_965650545.1 uncultured Devosia sp.
CGGGCCGGCGAGGAGGCGCGCGGCTCCATCTTGCGGCTGAGCTTGTGGTCCATCGAGGTGACCGAGATGGCGACCTTGACCAGATTGAGCTTGGCCAGCTCGGTCAGGATATCGAGATCGCGGATGATCAGCGCCGACTTGGTGGTGATCATCACCGGATGCCGGGTTTCGAGCATGACTTCGAGGATGCCGCGCGTCAGCTTGTGGGTGCGCTCGGCCGGCTGGTAGGGGTCGGTATTGGTGCCCATGGCAATGGGCTTGGGGCGATAGGACTTTGCCGAGAGCTCCGCTCGCAACGCCTCTACAGCATTGGTCTTCACATAGATGTCGCGCTCGAAGTCGATCCCTGCGGAATGGCCCAGATAGGCGTGGGTCGGCCGCGCGAAACAGTATGAGCAGCCATGCTCGCAGCCGCGATAGGCGTTGATCGAGCGCTCGAAGCCGATGTCCGGGCTGTCATTGGTGGTGATGATGGTCTTGGCGCGCTCGACATGCTCGATAGTCTCAAAGACCGGCATGGGTTCGACGCTGCCCCAGCCGTCGTCAAAGCTGTCGCGCTGGTGCGTTTCGAACCGGCCGGAGCGGTTGGTCTGCGCGCCGCGCCCGCGAATACGCTCCGGCTGCATCAGTTCGCGCCGCGCGAGATCAGCGTCGCGGCTGCGGCTCAGACGTTCTAGGGCTTCGAAAGAGGGGGCCTGATAGGGGGCCATGGTCCTGTCTCCTGGCTGCGCGGAGGGGAATCGACTTTCCCCCAACGCATGGAAATGCTATCAGGTTGATGAGAACAGAACAAGAACATGAAAATGCCACCGGGCGGCATTGCCTCAAATATCGGGATGGTAGGCATGCATTACAAGACTTTACGGGCGGGTTGTTCGGGCGTAAGAACCGCGCCCCGCCAGGCGTTTTCGCCTCGCTCCAATCCGGCCTTTCGGCGCCTCGTGGCGACGCCGGACCGCCAGACCACCAGACCAAAAGTCGGCTGCTGACAGTGGCTGTCGCACAATATTCGGAAAACCCGTGTCGAAAGCGGACGGTCCTCCCCGTCGCATGGGCGACACGCTATTCTTCTTGAGGGATTTGAACATGACAATGGAAGCAACAATGGATGCCGCGCCGGACGTCGCGCCGCATCACCCCGACAATGCCGCGCGCAACAAGCTGGTCATCGCCATCCTGCTGGTCTCGACCTTCGTGGTGTTTCTCAACGAAACCATCATGAGTGTCGCCATCCCGCACTTGATGGCCGATCTGGGCGTCGCTGCGAGCGCCGCCCAATGGCTGACCACGGCCTTCCTGTTGACCATGGCCGTGGTGATCCCGATCACCGGCTTCCTGCTGCAGCGGCTCAACACGCGGCCGATCTTCCTCCTGGCGATCTCGATCTTCACGCTCGGGACGCTGGTCTGCGCCTTGGCGCCGGGTCTTGAACTATTGGTCGCCGGCCGCGTCATCCAGGCGGTGGGCACCGCCATCATGATGCCGCTGCTCATGACCACGGTCATGACGCTGGTGCCGCCCGAGGCACGCGGCAAGACCATGGGCAATATCTCCATCGTCATGTCGGTGGCCCCGGCCATTGGCCCGACCATTGGCGGGTTCATCCTCAACAATTTCGACTGGCGCTTCATGTTCTATTTCACCCTGCCCATCGCCATCCTGGCACTGGTGCTGGGCGCCACGCGCATCCGCAATGTCTCCAATCCGCGCTACGCGCCGCTCGACTACCTGTCGGTCGTGCTCTCGGCGCTGGCCTTTGGCGGACTGGTCTATGGCCTCTCCGGTTTCGGCGAGAGCTTTGCTCACCCCGAAGCACCGACGGCCTTCCCGCTCTGGGTGCCCATCGCCGTCGGCGTGGTGGCCATGGCGCTTTTCGTCTGGCGCCAGTTGGGCCTGCAGAGTGAGAACAAGGCCCTGCTCGACCTGCGCGTCTTCCAGTCGCGCAACTATACGGTGTCGGTCTCGATGATGCTGGTGGCCATGATGGCGCTGTTCGGCACGGTCATCCTCTTGCCCATCTACACCCAGAACGTGGTCGGTCTCGACACGCTGCAGACCGGTCTCCTGCTGCTCCCGGGTGGTCTCATCATGGGTCTGCTCGGCCCGGTTGTGGGCCGTCTCTATGACCGCGTTGGTCCGACGGTGCTGGCCGTGCCGGGCGCTATCCTGGTCTCGGCGGTGCTCTGGGCGCTGACCATGGTCGGTCAGGATACTGCCCCATGGGCGCTTCTCATTGGCCATGTGGTCCTGAGCGTCGGCCTGGCGCTGATCTTCACGCCGGTCTTCACCTCGTCCATGGGCTCGGTGCGCATGGAGCTCTATTCGCACGCTTCGGCCGTGCTGGGCTCGATCCAGCAGCTGGCGGGCGCGGCGGGCATCGCGCTCTTCATCGCGCTGATGACAATCCGGACCGCGGCACTGACCGCCGAGGGTGTCGATCCGGTCGAGGCCCTGGCTGGCGGCATCCGCGCGGCCTTCCTCGTGGGCGCCATCATCTCGCTCTTTGCGGTGCTGGCGGCCTTCTTCATCCGCAAGCCCGAAGGCGGCATGCCGGGTCACGGCGGGCACTGAGCCTGCCCAATCAAACAGAAAGGGCGCCGTAGCAATCCGGCGCCTTTTTTTGTTTCTATCTCTTGTCTTGTCGCGCTTTCGAACCGCAAAAGTGGTGTCCACTTTTGCTGAAAACGCTCTAGCGTTCGTCGAGCCGGGGCATCAGCTCGACGAAATTGCACGGCTTGTGCCGGTAATCGAGCTGGTGGGTGAGAATGCCTTCCCAGGCGTCGCGGCAGGCGCCGCGCGAGCCGGGCAGGCAGAAGACGAAAGTGGTGCCGATCAGGCCCGCCGTGGCGCGCGATTGCAGCGACGAGGTGCCGACGGTCGTTGCGGAGTATTGGTGGAACAGGACTGAAAAGCCTTCCATGCGCTTGTCGAACAGCGGCTCCACGGCTTCCGGCGTCACGTCACGGCCGGAAAATCCGGTGCCGCCCGTGGTGAGGATCACGTCCACCGCCGGGTTGGCGACATAGGCCTGCACGGCGGCGCGAATGAGCTGGATGTCATCGCGCACGACCTGCCGCTCGAAGCAGCTGTGGCCATCGGCCTCCAGCAGGGACTTGAGCAGAGCGCCGCCCGTGTCGGTTTCGAGGGTGCGCGTGTCGGACACGGCGATCACGGCGATGGAAAGCGGCTTGAACGCCCGGTCCTCAAATCTTGCCGTCTTGAACATCGTGGTCGTCCTCTGCCGTCTCGATCAACTCGTCCGGCACGGGCGCCTCGCCGGCCGCCGGAATCGCGTCGGCATCACTATCAGCGCGCGGGTCGAGCGCAAAGGTCTCGGGTGTGACCTGCTTGTCGCCGACAGGCTGGAAGGGAGCCTTGGAGGCGTCGGGGCTCTTGCGCAGGCGCATGCGCAGATAGGCCGTGCCGGCGAGGGCCCCGTGGAAGGTGGCGGTGACGACGAACAGGCCGACCGGGTTCCAGGCCCCCATGATGAGTGAGGCGACGGCCGGACCGATGGCGAGGCCGACGCCCAGGATCAGCAGCATGCCACCGGCAATCTTGGCGAAGTCGCCGTCGCGGGCAAAGTCATTGGCATGGGCCACGGCCACGGCGTAGATCGGGTTGGCGGCGAACCCATAGGCGGCAAAGAGCACATACATGCCCCAGCCGGCGGATGGATTGATGAGGGCGGTGAGCGCCCCGACCAGCGCCGCAAAGCCGGACAGGCCGATCAGCACGAGGCGCCGGTCGATGCGGTCGGAGAGGCGACCGAACGGCACCTGAGCCACGGCGCCCAGGATGGCAGCGACGGCGAAGAGCAGGGCAATGCCGCTCGCGTCGAGTCCCTGTTCATAGCCATAGACCGGGGCCAGTGTACCGAAGGCGCCATTGGCCATGCCGCAGGAAAAGGCCGCGATCGCGGCCACGGGTGAGGTGCGGTAGAGGAGGCCAATATCAAGCCGGGCCGACTGCAGGGGCTTGGGCTGCGGGCTGGAGGTGAGTGCGGTCGGCAACACTGCACAGATGAAGCTGATGGCGCCGATGATGAAGGGGATATAGCCGGCCGTGCCGGTGACCGACATGGCGATCTGCCCCAGCGTCGAGGCGGCCATGTTGATGGTCACGTAGATGGAGAAGATGGTTCCGCGGCTCCGGTTGTCCGCGACCTCATTGAGCCAGCTTTCGACGATCATGGCCGCCCCGGCAAAGCAGAAGCCGGAAAGGGCACGCAGCACGATCCAGCTGATATCGTTGATCCACATGAGGTTGAGCAGGATGGTGATGGTGCCGATGGCCGCCATGACCGAGAAGGCCCGGATATGGCCGACCTTGCGCACAACGAAGGGCACGAAGAGTGAGCCGGCGACAAAGCCGACCGACCAGCCAGTACCGATCAGGCCGAGCGCCAGGAGCGAGAAGTCTTCCTCGGCGCCGCGTACGGATAGCAGCAGGCCCTGCAGCCCGCCGCCGAACATGAGGAGGGCGGAACCCAGGAAGAGGGCATAGATCTTGATGACGGAAGCCATGACGCCTCGGGCCTTCGCTGGTAGTCGAAACGTTGCAAATCACTCGAACGCGACCATAACGCGGCAGCGCGGAAATGGGAGACGGAAATTGCGCGCGGAGGGGCGCTGCCGCTCAGCTGTCTTCCTCTGGCCAGCCCAGACTGGCATAGGCTGCAGCCATGGCCTCGGACGCGTTCGGATAAAGGCCTGACTGGCGGGCGGGGGTCCAGTAGTCGCCCGTGTCGGGCGTATGGCCTATGGCATATTCGACGAACCGCGCGGAGCCGTCGGGCCGGCGGATGATCTGCACCATCCTGTGGCCGGAGGGATGGGAGAGGCTTTGGATGACCTCACCGTCCGGGTGGTGCATCGGCAAGTCCCATTTCCATGAGCTTCTGCCGGAAGCTGAGGAGGTCGCGCCAGGCCTGCTGCTTGGCGGCCGGATTGCGCAGCAGATAGGCCGGGTGCAGCGTCGGCAGGGCGGGAACCGTGTGGGTGCCGATGGTCACGTCCTGCCACTGGCCGCGCATCTTGATGATGCCGGCATTGGTCCGGAACACGGTTTGCATGGCCGGCCCGCCCAGGGTGAGCACCAGACGGGGTGCAACCAGCTCCACCTGACGGTGGAGGAAGGGCAGGCAAAGCTCCATTTCCTCGGGTGTCGGGGTGCGGTTGCCCGGCGGGCGCCAGGGCACGGTATTGACGATATAGACCTGTGTGCGATCGAGCCCGATGGCGGCCAGCATGCGGTCGAGCAACTGACCGGAACGGCCAACGAAAGGCTTGCCCTGCCGATCCTCTTCCGCCCCCGGGGCTTCGCCGATCAGCATGATTTTCGCTTCCGGGTTGCCGTCGGCGAAGACCAACTGGGTGGCACGGTGCTTGAGGCCGCAGCCGTCATAGGCATCGAGAATGTCGCGCAGCTGATCGAGTGACTGGGCCGTGGCGGCGAGGCGACGCGCTTCGCTGGGATCGCCGCCGATGAGGCCCGCCGGTTGGGGCTGCGGCGCAGCAGCGGGCGCCGGCGTTGCAAGACCGGGGCGCTGGATCGCCGGGGCCGGGATGGTCGGCTTCTGCGCGAAACGGTCGACCGGATCGTCAACCACGGCCAGATCCACACCGGCAGCCCGATACCAGTCGAGCACCGAGAGCAGTTCGGCATTGCTGAGCGATCGATCTTGAGACATCGGCCCCGTTATGTCACACCGCGTCCGAGGCGACCAGTCGCCAAACCCTGCGCCTTGGCCCCAAAGGTAGTTTATCCATGGCAGAAGCCGGCAATCGTGAAACGCTCGCCACCGACGTGCTGATCGTGGGCGCCGGTCCCTCGGGCCTTGCTGCCGCCATCCGGCTCAAGCAGCGCCATCCGGACATTGCCGTTACGGTGGTCGAGAAGGCCGCCGAAGTGGGCGGGCACATCCTCTCCGGTGCGGTCATGGACCCGGTTGGTCTCGACGCGCTTATCCCGGATTGGCGGCTCAAGGGCGCACCGGTGGGTCCCAATGCCACCACGGACACCTACCACTTCCTGACCCGAACCGGTGACTTCGCCTTCCCCCATGTGCTCGTGCCGCCGCAGATGCGCACCAAGGGTGGCATAATCGTCAGCCTTGGGGACCTCGTGCGCTGGCTCGGCGAACAGGCAGCGGGCCTTGGCGTCGACATTTTCCCCATGACGGCGGCGGTCGATGTGCTGCGCTCGGGCGATGGCCCGGTGCGCGGCATCATCACCGGTGATCTTGGTCTCGATGCCGAGGGCAATCCCAAGCCCGGCCACGCCGCCGGTATTGCGTTGGAGGCCAAATATACGCTGATTGCCGAAGGCGCTCGCGGCTCGCTGGCCAAGCAGATCATCGGCGACTTCGGCCTGGCGCGGAATGCCAGCCCGCAGAAATTCGGCCTTGGCATCAAGGAAGTCTGGGAAATCCCGGCCGACCGTCACGAGCCCGGCAAGGTCGACCACTATCTCGGATTCCCCCTCGACGATGCGACGGCCGGTGGCGCGTTCGCCTACCACGCGCAGGACCGCAAACTGTACCTTGGTCTCGTCGTGCATCTGGACTACGACGATCCGACGCTGTCGCCCTTCGATGAATTCCAGCGCTTCAAGACTCATCCTTCCATTGCGCGTCTCCTCGAAGGTGCGACACGGTTGAGCTATGGCGCGCGTTCGCTGACCGCAGGTGGCCTGCAGGCCATTCCCGACCTTGCCTTCGCCGGGGGCGGGCTCATCGGTTGCGCCGCAGGCTTCATGAATGCACCGCGTTTGAAGGCCATCCACAATGCCATTCTTTCAGGCATTGGCGCCGCCGACGCGGTGGGCGAAGCCATTGCTGCCGGACGCCAGCATGACCGGATCGAGGATTTCGCGCGCCACGTCCTCTCGACCGGGATCGAGAAGGAATTGGCGGGCGTACGCAATTTGAAGCCGCTCTGGAGCCGCTTCGGGACCCTGGCGGGCGCCTTCCTGGGCGGCTTCGACATGTGGTGCCAGACGGTCCTGCGCTTCTCGCCCTTCGGCACCCAGACATGGTCGACGCCGGACGCCGCAAAGCTCAAGCCGCTCGCCGAAGTGACGCCGCGCCAATACGATCGTCCCGACGGCAGGACGACGTTTGATCGCGCTTCCTCGGTCTATCTCGCCAACCTCGCCCACGACGAAGACCAGCCGGTCCATCTGAAGCTGACCGATCCCAGCGTGCCAGTGCGCGAAAACCTGCCCCGCTATGGCGAGCCGGCGCCGCTCTACTGCCCCGCAGGTGTTTACGAACTTGCCGAGGAGGGGGGCGCACCCGTCTTCCGCATTCACCCGGCCAATTGCGTCCACTGCAAGACCTGCGACATCAAGGACCCGGCCGGGAATATCACCTGGGTTCCGCCAGAGGGCGGCAGCGGGCCCAACTACAGCGGAATGTGACCCCGCGCAGCACGGCCCGGCCTTGCGCATAGTCGCAAAACGGACAATGTTTGCGCCGAAATGCGGCCGGCAACGGCATAGGGAGACTTTGAGCACGTGATCCTGCTTCCCAATCGACTGGCAAGGCGCCTCGGAATGGCCGCCCTGCTTGCCCTGATGGCCACGCCCCTGGCCGCACAGACGGGCGCCAGCCTTTCCGTGCAGCGGGTGGCACAGGACATGCTCAAGCTGTTCCAGCCCAGCGTGACCGGCGCCTATATGGCCGGCCAGCAGGCGCTCAAGGAACTGCGCACCGACGAAGCCGCGCGCTATTTTTCCGATGCCGCCCAGGCCGATTGGGACAATCCCATCCTGGTCGAGCGCGCTTTCGTGGCGCTGGCCACGGACGGACAGATCGGCCGCGCGGCGTCGACCGCGCGCCACATGCTCGAACTCGATTCCGCCAATGAACTCGCCGAGCTGGTCGTCGCTACCGAGGCTCTCAAGGAGCGCCGCTATGGCGCCGCCGCGCGGCAGCTTGCCACCATTTCGCAGGACAGCTTCAGCGGCATTACGGCAGGCATCCTTCGCGCCTGGGCCCTTGTTGGCGACAATCGCGGTGACGAAGCGCAAGCGCTCATGGAAGAACTGGGGGCCAATGGCCTCGAGGACTTCCTGGTCTTCCACCGGGCGCTCATGGCCGAGGCGGCAGGCGATGCCGATCTCGCCATCGAACTCGCCGCCCGCGCCTTCGAGGCCGAACCCTATGTGGCGCGCATGGCGGAGGTCTATGCGCGCATGCTGGCCAATGGCGGCGATTTCGATGCGGCGCGCGACGTGCTCGACGCCTTCGAGGCAGAGGGGTTGACCCATCCTATCATCGAGACCGTGCGCGAAGCGGTCGAGGCCGAACGTCGGCCCGGGGTCTTTGCCGCCAATGTGCAGATCGGCGCAGCCGAAATGTTCCACGGCATTGGGGTCGCCCTGTCGCGCGATGGCAGTTCCGATCTGGCTCTGGTCTTCCTGCGGCTCGGCGTCTACCTCGACCCGGGTGCCGATGTCATCTCCATGGCGCTGGGCGAATTGCTCGACGGGGCCGGCCAGCATGAATCGGCCAATGCCATCTATGATGCCATTCCGGCCAATTCGGCGCTCAAGCCCATGGCCGTGGTGCGCGTCGCGCAGAATCTCGATGCCACCGGGGATCGTGCCGAGGCGATCCGTCGCCTCAGGAACATCGTGGCGGCGCGTCCCGACGACCTCGATGCCGTTTCGGTTCTGGGCGATCTCTTGCGCTATGACGAGGACTACCTTGCCGCGGCGGAGGCCTATGGCAAGGCGCTGGACATTACCGGGGGCGAGTCCCCGGCCGACTGGCGATTCTACTATGTGCGCGGCATTGCCTATGAGCGTGCCAAGGAATGGCCCAAGGCGGAAGCTGATTTCCTCAAGGCGCTCGAGCTCAATCCCGACCAGCCCCAGGTGCTGAACTATCTGGGCTATAGCTGGATCGATCAGGACATGCATCTCGAGCGGGCGCTCGAGATGATCGAGAAGGCCGTCGAAGCACAGCCTATGGACGGCTACATCATCGACTCGCTCGGCTGGGCCTTCTACAAGCTCGGTCGCATGGAAGAGGCGGTGGAGACGCTCGAGCGCGCTGTCATGTTGCTGCCCAATGATCCCGAGATCAACGACCACCTGGGCGATGCCTATTGGAAGGTCGGGCGCAAGCTCGAAGCGCGGTTCCAGTGGAACATTGCCCGTTCGGTCGATGCGGTGGGCAATGTGGCCGAACGCGTAGCGCCCAAGCTGGCAGAGGGTCTCACCCCGGCCACCGAAACCGAATAGCCTCGCATGGGCGAGGGCTTTTTCCAGACTGCGCCGGCCAAGATCAACCTGGCGCTGCATGTCACGCGCCGGCGCGAGGACGGCTACCATGACCTGGAGAGCCTGATTGTCTTTGCCGACATCTCCGACGATCTCGAGGCCGAAGTTGCTGCTGCCGACAGCCTGACGATTTCCGGGCCGTTCTCCGCTGGGCTGGGTGCCGGGCCGACCAACCTGGTGCTGCGGGCTGTTTCCGCCTTCCGGGAGCGCTGGCCCGAGCTGTCGCCGCCGGGACTCAAGCTGCATCTCACCAAGAACCTGCCGGTCGCTGCCGGCATTGGCGGGGGCTCGGCCGATGCGGCAGCGGCCCTGCGCATCCTGGCGGCCCTTTCGCCTCAGGTTGTGCCGGTTCCCGACCTGGCGGACCTCGCGGCCAGCCTCGGCGCCGACGTGCCTGCCTGCCTGCTTTCCCGCCCGCTCGTGGCGCGCGGCGTGGGAGAAATCCTCGCCCCATTGCCGGGTTTTCCACAGCTCTACATCACCCTGGTCAACCCTGGTGTTGCCGTGGCAACGGCCGACGTGTTCCGTCGCTTGCGGGCCCATGACAATTATCCGCTGCCCGCGCTGCCCGAGCCCCTGACGCGGCCAGCCCAACTCGGGCTGTGGCTCGCCGAGACACGCAATGACCTGCAGCCGCCTGCGGTCAAGCTTGTCCCCGAAATCGGCATCATCATTGAAGAAATGGCCGAGCTGCAGGGCTGCATGCTGGCGCGCATGTCAGGTTCGGGCGCCACCGTCTTTGGCCTGTTTGGCTCCGAGGGGCAGGCGCATGAAGCCGCCAGCCAGGTGCGGCGCTTGCACCCCGATTACTGGGTTGGAACGGCACCGCTGATCGGAGCGTGATCGTCCGGAAACGGACCACACGGAGCGGCCCCGAGAAATGTGATCACCCGATGGGCGAGGACGGTGGTATTAATTGCCGGGCTCGCACTTAATTCGGGATAGCCGAAACGAGCGCTGTCTCTGTTGAAGTTGCGGATTGATCACTGCATTGACCAACATTCGATTGCTGAAGGGCCTGGTGGTTCCTTTTGTCGCCGCGCTGCTGGCCGCTTGTTCTAGCGGCGGCGGTGGCGGTTCCTCCTCTGGCGGGGGCGGCTCGCCCTCCGGCGGGGGTGGCGGCAGCGCGAGTTCCACCGTTCCTGTCTGGGTGTTCACCCCGGCGCCCTCCGCCACCTGGGCCAGCCGCAGCGTCACCTTCAATTCGGCGCAGGCGAGCGCGAATGCGGCTTCGGCCGAGTTCCGCGCGACCGATGCGACCTGCGCAACCGTAAGCTGCGGCGTCACTCCTACGGGCACGCAATCGAAAGCCTTCGAGTTGCACAATGTCCACTGGGCGCATGCGGCCGGACTGACGGGGGCGGGCTCGGTCGTGGCGGTTGTCGATGACGGCTTCCGGCTGACCCATCAGGAACTGGCCGGCAAGACCATTTCCTCGACCGGAACCCTGCCAGTCGCGGGGCACGGTACCTTCGTTGCCGCCCTTCTGGCCGGCAAGAAGGACGGCGTGGGCATGCACGGGGTCGCGCCCGGGGCCGACCTGCATCTCACCTCATTCCAGCCCTCCGGCTCGAGTTTCAGCATCTCCAACGTGACCAATGGCACCAATGCCGCCGCCGCTCTTGGTGCCGTGGCCCAGAACAATAGCTGGGGCTTCAACGTCTCGGCGAGCAGCCTGCAGACCTATCTCAATACCAACTCAGGCGCATCCACGGCCCAGGGGCTCAACGCCCTGCTCGGCCATGGCTCGGGCAATTGGCAGAGCTATATCAACGCGCTCGACAACTTCCAGAATGACGGCGTCGTCGTCTGGGCCCTGTCCAACGACAACACGATCGTCTCGGGCGACGTCATGGCCGCCTTGCCCTATTTCGAGAGCCGACTGGCCGAAGCCTGGATCGCCACGGCCAATGGCTATTTCGAGGTCGATGGCAATGGCGACATCACCCGTGCGGTTCGACTTTCGGCGGCCTGCGGTCTCGCGGCCAAGTTCTGCCTTGCCGGCGATGGCATTGCCCGAAGCGCCTGGAATACCGGCGACACCAATTATGTCAGCGGCTTCGGCACATCCTTTGTCGCCCCGCAGGTTTCCGGCGCCGTGGCCCTGTTATCCGAAGCCTTCCCCGACATGACGCCATCCGAATGGGCGCAGCGGCTCCTGGCCAGCGCGGACAATAGCTGGTTTGCCAGCGAGGGCGTGCCGGTGGCTGGGGTCGTCGACTATGGCAACGGCGCCTCCCACGCCTATTCCACCGAATGGGGCCACGGCGTACTCGACATCAAGGCAGCGCTGAGCCCTATCGGTTCGGTTTCGGTGCTGAGCGGGGCGACCGTGACCAGTGCCGAACGTTTTGACCTGACGGAAAGCAGCATCGTGGCCCCGGCCAGCTTCGGGGATTCCCTGACCCTGGCGCTGGCCCCCCAACAGTTGGCCGTGTTCGATGCGCTCAACCGAGCCTATTCCGTCTCAGCGGTCTCGGCCGTCCAGTCCGCGCCCGCGACAGTGCTGCCGCGCCTCTCGTCGCAAGCGGGGATCGATACGGCCGGCACGGGGCTCAACCTCGTTTATACCGGCGACCTCGCTGGCGCCGTCGGCGGGATGCCCGGAGCCGGGGGAGGTGCTTCGGTTCTCTCCATGGCGGGTGAGAGTCTCCTCGTGGCCTCCACCGCGCCTGTCGGGTCGGTCGCCGAATTGACTGCCTATGGCTTTGCTGCCGAGCACGGCGCCGTGAGCAATGGCGCTATGGCGGGCGCCGGCGTCACCCTGGCCCTGCCCGCGGGCAGCGGGACGATGCGCTTCGGCGCCACTGTGGCCGGGGAGCAGGGCGGGGTGATGGGCCTCGATGGCGGCCCGGCTTTCGATTTCGGATCGGGCAGCGCCATCGGCGCGCTCAATATCGGCTTCGAGCAGCCGCTGGCGCCGAGCCTCTCGCTCTTCGGGCGCCTCGAATATGGCGCTGCCGCGCGCCAGGGCGAGGCGAGCGGGCTTGTATCCGATCTCTCCGGCCTGACCTTTTCTGGGCTCGAAATCGGGGCCTCGATCACTGATGCCCTGATGTCCGGAGACCGGTTGACCTTCTCGCTCTCGCAGCCCTTGCGCATCGAAACCGGCACGGTCGACCTCTACCGCCCTGTGGCGCGGGTGGCGGATGGCAGCATCGTCAACGAAGCGACCAGCGCTGACCTGAGCTCATCGGGGCGTCAGTTGGACCTTGGCCTCGCCTACGAGGCGAGCCTGCCCAACAGCGCCGCGTTCAGCTTCGGGGTCAAGCATGCGATCAATGCCGGGCACGT
>CBFGPB010000052.1:0-12509 GCA_965650545.1 uncultured Devosia sp.
TTCTTGGGCGGCTCGGGCTCGCCCTCGGTCGGCGCGGGCGCCTCGGCCGGAGCGGCGCTCGAGGTAACCACCACGCCTTCGGGCGGCAGTTCCTTCTTCACGCGGCGCGAGCGGGCAGGTTTTTCCTCGGCGGCCGGTTCGGCGGCCTGCGGTTCGTCCTTGGCGGGCGCCGGTTCGGCCACGCTGACCTCGGCGGCGGCCTCAACGGCCTCTGCCTTGGGCTTGCGGGCGCGGGGCTTGCGCTTGGGCTTGTCTTCGGCGGCCGGTTCCTCGGCGACTGCCTCGACGGGCGTGGTTTCCGCCGGGGCCGATTCCTCGGTCTCGGTGACCTTCTTGCGGCGGCTGCGCTTGGGCTTTTCGGCGGCAGCTTCCGCAGCGGGAGCAGCTTCCGCTTCCGGCTCGGCATTCACCTCGACATGCTCAACCACGGCCTCCTCGGGGGCGGAAACAGCGGCCTCGGAGGTTGCATCGGCAGGCATATCACCGTTCTGGTCGCGGCGGTTCCGCCGGCCACCACGACGGCCGCGACGACGGCGGCGGCGGTTCTCGCCATCGGCATCGCTTTCGCCGGAACGGGCGACCGGGCCATCCTCTGCGCCTTCGGCCTCGTCGTTATCGGCATCCTCGTCACCTTCGGCTGCAGTCTCGGCGGCCTGCTGGTTCGGCTGATCCCCATTGCGGCCGCCACGACGGCGGCGGCGGCGACGGCGGCGACCGGAACCTTCGCCCTCTGACTGGTCGGGCGAGCGGGCTTCGGCTTCTTCGGTCTCTTCGACCTCGACCTCTTCCTCAACCTCGTCTTCAATGACGGCGCTGTCGACACGAACATGTGCAGCGGCACGCTGGTCGGCATAGGCCGAAACGCGGGTCTCACCCTTTTCGATGGCGAACTGGTGGCCCGTCATCTTGCCGTCGGCGGTGATCGTGATCGACAGGTTATTGCGCGCTTCGAGCTGGCTGAGCGTGTCGCGCTTGAAGTTGAGGATGTAGAGGGCCACCTCGACCGGCAGGCGGACATTGATGGACTGGCCCTGCTTGCGCAGGACGTGATCCTCGATGTGACGCATGATCATCAGCGCCAGGCTTTCGGTGGAACGGACCAGGCCCGTGCCATCGCAGATCGGGCACTTGTGGGTCGAGCTTTCCACCACGCCGAAGCGAATGCGCTGGCGGCTCATTTCCATGAGGCCGAAGTGGGAGATGCGGCCCACCTGGATGCGGGCGCGGTCGTCCTTGAGGCAATCCTTGAGCTTGCGCTCAACGGCCCGGTTGGAACGGTTCTCCATCATGTCGATGAAGTCGATGACGATGAGGCCGGCCAGGTCGCGCAGGCGCAGCTGGCGGGCCACTTCCTCGGCCGCTTCCAGATTGGTCTGGAGGGCTGTGTCCTCGATATTGTGCTCCTTGGTGGAGCGGCCCGAGTTCACGTCGATGGAAACGAGCGCCTCGGTCGGGTTGATCACGATATAGCCGCCCGAGGGCAGGGTGACCGTGGGGGAGAACATCTGGTCGAGCTGGTTTTCGACGCCGAACCGGGAGAAGAGCGGCTGCTCTTCGCTATACGGCTTCACGTTCTTGGCGTGGGACGGCATGATCATCTTCATGAAGTCCTTGGCCTCGCGATAGGCAGCGTCGCCCGCGACCAGAACTTCGTCGATGTCCTTATTGTAGAGATCGCGGATGGTGCGCTTGATCAGCGAGCCTTCCTCATAGACCAGGCATGGCGCCTGGCTCTGCAGCGTCAACGTGCGCACGCTTTCCCAAAGGCGCATCAGGTATTCGAAGTCGCGCTTGACCTCGGCCTTGGTGCGCGAGGCACCGGCCGTGCGCAGGATCACGCCCATGCCCTGCGGCACTTCCAGATCGGCGGTGATTTCCTTCAGGCGCTTCCGGTCGGCCGCGTTGGTGATCTTGCGCGAAATGCCGCCGCCACGGGCGGTGTTCGGCATCAGCACGGAATAGCGGCCGGCCAGCGACAGGTAGGTGGTCAGAGCCGCGCCCTTGTTGCCGCGCTCTTCCTTGACTACCTGCACCAGCATGACCTGGCGGCGCTTGATGACTTCCTGGATCTTGTACTGGTGACGGCGCTGCTGGCTGGAACGGCGACGTTCCGGCACTTCCTCGAGCGCATCGGCACCACCAATGGATTCGACCGGCTCGGTGTTGGCCGGGGCCTGCTCGATATGGCTGGCGTCGCCCGGTTCCTGCGGATCGGCCTCGGCGTCGGGCTCGGTCACGCCTTCGGGGAGGGAGATGGTCTCCTCGACCTCGTCGTGGTGATCGTCCTCGTGCTCCTCATCGCGCAGCAGAGCTTCGCGGTCGGCCACGGGGATCTGGTAGTAGTCGGGATGGATTTCCGAAAAGGCGAGGAAGCCATGGCGGTTGCCGCCATATTCGACGAAGGCCGCCTGCAGGCTGGGCTCCACCCGCGTCACCTTTGCGAGGTAGATATTACCCCGCAACTGGCGGCGGGTCGCCGATTCGAAGTCGAACTCCTCGAGCCGGTTACCGGCGGTAACGACAATCCGTGTTTCTTCCGGGTGGATGGCATCCACCAGCATTCTCTTGGTCGCCATAGTAAACTCCGCGCACCCGCGCGCCGACAAGGGGACGCCGGATAGGCGGCATCCCGGGTGTGGCGCATTGCGGGGCGAATAGGTTTGATGTTGGGCGGCGCGAACCTCTCACGTTCAGCGCCTTGGTCTTGTCGGTCACGGCCGGCCTAGAGGACGAAGCAAAGCGGCAATCGGTAGTCTCGATCGCGTCGCGCTCTGTTCGCCAGCGGGCCATATGACCTCTTCCTATTGGGTGTCAGGCCTGACGCCTGGCACCGTCCGACCCGGTTGGGTCGAAATTCGTCGCTGCAGGGCGTTGAAACCGCAACGTTCGCTCCTGGCCATAGGGGGCGTTAGTCAAACCCCGAAAACGGCCACGAAACACACGCACCTGCATTACTAGCGTGTAGGAAAGTTGCGCTGGAATGGCAACAGGAAAGTCAAAATGACACCTGCACACGGGTTTTACCGGTGCGTTCCTTGGCCAGGCGCGCAAATCATCGCATAAGGCCACATCTGCCGAAGAATCGCCGCAAGACAGCGGCATCTAGCGGTTCGGAGCTTTGGGAGCCGGTCGACGTTTTGCCCCGACATTTTCTGATACACCTCTGCCTTGGCGTTCTCGCCTGGCTCGCCTGCCTTGCGGCCGCGCAGGCCCAGGACGCGGCGCCGCTGCCGCCGCTCCCCAATGTCATCGATGCGCGGGTGACGGCCACCGAGGATCGCGCCCGCCTCGTTGTCGACCTGGCTGAGCGCACCGAATTCTCCTTTGTCTCTCTCGATGAGCCCCAACGCCTGGCGGTGGACGTGCGGGCGGGAACCTTTTCCGTGCCAGAGCCAATGGGCGAGGCGGGCGAAGGGGGGCTGATTTCCGCCTATGCCATTGAACAGGCCGCCGCCGATCGCGTGCGGACAACGCTGACATTGACCGGCCCGGCCCAGGTGCAGCAGGCCTACGTGCTCGACGCATTCGACGGGCAGCCCGCCCGGCTGGTCGTCGACATCATTCCGGCGACCGCGGAAGAATTCGCTGCCAATGTCGAACGCGACAAGCTGGCGTCCGAGAGCGTGGCGCCGGCTGTCTCGACGCCCGCGGGAGGATCGGAACTGCCCATCGAAAGCCGCCCGCTGGTCGTCATCGATCCGGGCCATGGTGGGATCGACAGTGGTGCCGAGACGTCCGACGGCGTCAAGGAAAAGGACATTGTGCTGGCCTTTTCGCTGCGCCTGCAGGAACTGCTCGTCGCCTCGGGGCGCTTCGACGTGGCGCTGACGCGCGAAGATGATTCCTATCTTCGCCTCGAGGAACGCGTGGACCTGGCGCGTTCGAACAAGGCCGATCTGTTCATCTCCATTCATGCCGACAGTTTCCAGCAGCCGGAAATCCGGGGCGCGTCGGTCTATACGCGCGACGAGAATGCGACCGACGTGCTCGACAAGGTGCTGGCCGACAATGAAAACGCCTCGGATGTGATTGCCGGTTTCGCCATGCCCACGACGATGGCGCCCGAAGTGGTGGATATCCTGCTCGACCTGATGCGGCGCGAAATGCGGGTGCAGTCCTTCATGGCAGCGCAGTCCATCGTGCATCAGCTCGAGCCCAGCGTCGCCCTGCGGCGGTTCCCAGTGCGGCAGGCCGATTTCTTCGTGCTGCAGGCGCCGGACGTGCCGTCTGTGCTGGTGGAGCTGGGGTTCCTCTCCAATGCCAGCGATATCGCCAACCTGATGCAATCGGATTGGCGGGACCGCACGGCGGAGGCGATCGCCCGGGGTATTTCCACCTATTTCGACAGCCTCGAGGAAGAGCCGTGAACATGGGTGGAACAATCCACATGGCCGCCGGCTTCTGCTATGATTCCCATCTGACCGCCGACGCGGTCCGGAGGCACTGACCAGATGTTTCGCCTGCTTGGCTGGCTCTTCGGTTTCGGCATGTTCCTCGCCTTGGGCGGGGTCGCTGCGGCGGCTGTCTATCTGGCGGCCGTGGCCGCGCAGTTGCCTGACTATACCGTCCTCAAGGACTATCAGCCGCCGGTAACGACACGCGTCCATGCCGCAGACGGCACCTTGCTGGCCGAATATGCGCGCGAGCGGCGGCTGTTCCAGCCAATCGAGACAGTGCCGCCGCTGGTGGTCCAGGCGTTCTTGTCGGCGGAGGACAAGGACTTCTACAGCCACAGCGGCATTGCGGTGGACGGTGTCATTCGCGCTTTGCGGGACAATCTCGTCGCGCGGATGGACGGCAATAGCGCGATCCAGGGTGGCGGTTCGTCCATCACCCAGCAGGTGGCCAAGAACTTCCTGCTGACCTCGGAACAGACCTGGGACCGGAAAATCCAGGAAGCCGTGCTCGCGCTGCGGATCGAGTCGACTTTCTCCAAGGACAAGATCCTCGAGCTCTATCTCAATGAGATTTTCCTTGGCCTCAATTCCTACGGCATAGCCGCGGCGGCGCTGAACTATTTCGACAAGGCGCTGTATCAACTGACGCTGCCGGAAGCCGCCTACATCGCGGCATTGCCCAAGGGGCCGAACAACTATCACCCCTACCGCCGCACCGAAGCCGCCATCGAGCGGCGCAACTGGGTGATCGACCGCATGGTCGAGAATGGCTACGTGACCTATGAGGAGGCGGCCGCCGCCAAGCAGGAGCCGCTCAACGTCATTCCGCGCGCGGCCGGCAGCCAGCTCTATTCGGCTGAGTATTTCACCGAGGAAGTGCGCCGCGAACTGGCCAAGCTCTATGGCGAGGACCAGCTTTATGGCGGCGGTCTGTCCGTGCGTACGACCCTTGAGCCGCGCCTGCAGGAAT
Source organism: uncultured Devosia sp. (assembly GCA_965650545.1). Taxonomy (GTDB): domain Bacteria; phylum Pseudomonadota; class Alphaproteobacteria; order Rhizobiales; family Devosiaceae; genus Devosia. The sequence goes on from CBFGPB010000052.1 coordinate 5,368, forward strand.
ATGCACGCCGCGCGCTGATGGACGGGCTCATCGATTTCGACCACAAGCGCGGTTTCCGCGGGCCGGTTGCCAGTGTCGAACTGGGCGAAGACTGGGGCCTTGCGGTCGCGGCCATCGAGCCGCTGAGCGACGTGCCGGAATGGCAACTCGCCGTCGTCCTCGAAGTGGGCAACAACCAGGCCCGCATTGGCCTTAGGCCGGAAAATGACGCCGATGGTGCTGTCACCGACGACCGGATCGAAGGCGTCCTTTCAGGCCCGGAAATCAAGTGGGTGTCCAAGCCGGTCCAGGACATCCTCAAAGTGGGCGACGTGGTCTATGTCTCGCCCGTCGCCGGGCAGGACGGGGTCTATACGCTTGAACAGGTGCCGGAGATCGAGGGCGCCCTGGTTGCCATGGACCCGCGGACGGGGCGCGTGCTGGCCATGGTCGGTGGATTCTCGTTTGCCGAAAGCGAATTCAACCGCGCCACGCAGGCGCTGCGCCAACCGGGGTCCTCATTCAAGCCGATCGTCTATGCTGCCGCGCTCGATAATGGCTATACGCCCGCTTCGGTGGTGCTGGATGCGCCGGTGGAAGTGCGCATGGGAGACGGTTCGGTCTGGCGGCCGGAAAACTATTCCCAGGAGTTCTACGGGCCCCAGACCTTGCGCCGGGGTATCGAACGCAGCCGGAACGTGATGACGGTGCGTCTCGCCCGTGACATCGGCATGCCGCTGATTGCCGACTACGCGCAGCTCTTCGGCATCTATGACAATATGCAGCCGGTGCTGGCCATGGCCCTGGGCGCGGGCGAGACGACGGCGATGCGCATGACGGCGGCTTACGCCACCATTGCCAATGGCGGCCGCAAGATCGTGCCTACCCTGATCGACCGGATACAGGACCGTTACGGGACGACTGTCTATCGTCACGACCAGAGGGTCTGCGACGGCTGCCAGGCTGCCAACTGGCACGGGCAGGGGGAGCCACGCATCATCGACAATCGTCCGCAGGTGCTCGACCCGATGACGGCTTACCAGATCACCTCGATGATGGAAGGCGTGGTGCAGCGCGGAACCGGCACAAAGGCGCGGGCCCTGAACCGCCCGGTGGCCGGAAAGACCGGGACCACGAACGACTACAAGGATGCCTGGTTCGTCGGTTTCACTCCGGAACTGGCCGTGGGCATCTATGTTGGCTACGACCAGCCGCGCTCAATGGGGTCTGCTTCCACCGGCGGCGACATGGCCGTGCCGATCTTCACCAGCTTCATGGCCAATGCGCTGCAGGGCAAACCGCCCACGCCCTTCAACGTGCCCACCGGCATGACCACCGCCTGGATCAACCCCTCGACGGGCGTCAAGGCTTTCGAGGGCGAGGCGGCGATTGCCGAGGCATTCAAGCCGGGGACCGGGCCTAACCTGATGACCTCCGTCATCGGTCTCGACATCCAGGCCTTCGATGCCATCCAGCGCGAGCAGATGATGCAGCAGAATTACGGTTCGGGTTTCGTGACGACGCCAGGCGGCAGCCGGTTTACGACGACCCAACCAAGTGGCAATGGCACCTTCCTCGATCCTTCGCTCGGACCCGCGCAGAGCCTGCTCTAGCCGATGCCTTGAGACCGGTGGGATCATGTGCGCAAGCTGTTGCGCGACGCAGACTTCTCGGCTAGGAACCGAGCCCGTGCCCCTCTGGCGGAATGGTAGACGCAGAGGACTCAAAATCCTCCGCCGCGAGGCGTGCCGGTTCGAGTCCGGCGGGGGGCACCATTCTCCGACAATTTCAATCAGGCATTCCGGCGCGACGGTGGGCCGTGGGCTTGCCTCCATCCGCAGGCGACCCGCGGGCCCGATTGACGGCGCTGTAGGCGAGGCGTATTCAGGCCGCCGTCATTGCCGAGCCTTCAGCGCCCGTCCAGCCGGCACCGCATTTTGCGCGGTGTGAATAGGTCCCCCCCGGCGGTCTGATCATTTTTCAGCCTCTATGCCGGATCTGGGCCCCGCGCCGTGACGTAGTGAAGATCGGCTTTCCGGAGCGTTACATGAACCCGCTTTCCTCGCGACCGCTTTGGCAGCGGTTTGCCCTGTTTCTCGTCCCCCTGATGGCGTCCAATATCCTGCAGGCGCTGTCGGGCACGATCAATTCGATCTATGTCGGTCAGATGATCGGGGTCGAGGCCCTCGCGGCCACGGCCACTTTCTTCCCCATCATGTTTTTCCTGATGAGCTTCCTGATCGGGCTGTCGGCCGGGTCGACCATCCTGATCGGCCAGGCCTGGGGCGCCAAGAACATCGACAAGGTCAAGCAGGTGGCCGGGTCGTCGCTGGCCGCGGCGCTGGTGTTTGGTCTTGTTGTGTCGGTCGTGGGCGGAATATGGACCGAGGACATCCTCACCGTCCTTGGCGCGCCGGACAATATTCGGCATATCGCCGTCGGATATGCCCGCATCGTGCTGATCGGCATGCCGGGGTTCTTCCTGTTTCTCGTGGTGACTTCCGTGCTGCGCGGGGTGGGGGACACCATTACCCCGCTGTTTTCGCTAATCCTGTCGCTTGTGGTGAGTCTTGTCGTCACCCCGGCCCTGATCCAGGGCTGGTTCGGCTTGCCGCAATTGGGCGTCAACGCAGCGGCCTTCGCGATGATCGCGGGCTTTGTGACCGTATTGGTGTTCCTGTTCGTCTATATGCGCCTGCGCGACATGCCCCTGGCGCCCGACAACGTTCTGCTGGGCGCCATGATCCGCCCCGACTTCAAGCTGCTGGGCCTGATCCTGAAACTGGGCGTGCCGGCGGGCCTGCAGATGGTGATTTCATCCATCGCCGGCATAGTCGTCGTGGGGTTGGTCAATCGCTTCGGGTCGGACGCGACGGCCGCCTATGGCGCTCTGGGACAGGTGATGAGCTACGTGCAGTTCCCGGCCATGTCGATCGGCATCGCAGCCTCGATTTTCGCCGCGCAGGCGATCGGCGCGCGGCAGAACCACCAGCTCGGCGCCATCACCCGAACGGCTCTGGTGCTCAACCTGATCATCACCGGCGGGCTGATCGTCCTGGCTTATCTCTTCAGCCAGCATGTGGTGGCACTGTTCATCACTGATCCAGCGGTGGTCGATTTGGCCGAAACCCTGCTGCATGTGGTGCTGTGGAGCATCCTGTGTTTCGGGGCCAGCGTGGTGTTTTCCGGTGTCATGCGGGCCAGCGGAACGGTGTATGCGCCGATGGCGCTGTCGCTGGCCTGCATCCTGCTGATCGAGTTGCCGGGTGCCATCTGGCTCAGCCAGACCAGCCTTGGGCTCACAGGCATCTGGGTGGCCTATGCGGCCAGTTTCACCATGATGCTGGTGCTACAGGCGTGCTGGTACCAGTTTGTCTGGAAACGCAAGGAAATCGTGGCGCTCGTATAGGACGCCACTATCCTCCTAGAGCATTTCTCGTTCTGATGGGATCAGAACGAGAGCTCTACTTGTTTGATTTGTCACGCTTTCGAACCGCAAAAGTGGACACCACTTTTACTGAAAGCGCGCTAGTCCTGTCCCAGCATCATGCGCAGCGCGCGCTTGCCGCCGGGTGCAAAGACGTCGATCTCGACATGCACCGGTTCGTGCGCCATGCGGCGGGTCCGGGCGGAAAGGGCCATCACCACGCCAAGCAAGTCACCGACCGAGCGCTTCTGGCGCGGCACCATGCGGCCGGTCATGCCGCTCAGGGCCTTGTTGCGGACCGTCATGTCCGGGGAGGCAAGGGGGGATCTGGCCACGAAGTTGGCCAGTTCGATGAGGGCGTTTCGGTCACTCATTGGGCTACTCCATACACAAGCACCAATTGCATCCCCGTGGGCGGCGAGTGGGCCGCCCGGTCATCCGGCCAGCGGTTGACCCGCTGTGCCGGTGTTTCTTCATTTTCGCATCGGATGGACCCAAAACCGCGTCGCATTTTTCGGTCCGATGCTTCTGTCAGCCCTGCATTGCAAGGCACGCCATGTCCTGGTCCTTGAGGCGATTGCACATCGTGGTCGCTGCATCGCGGTCGCCAAAGCCGACGAACCGGGCGCGGTAGAACATCTGGCCATTCTTTTCGAAGGGCTCGACATAGGAGCGGAAGTCACCCAGCGAACCGACTTTGCCGGCTGCATCGGAGAGCATGGCGCGAGCGCTGTCTTCAGAAGGGCCGGCGCCGATCTGGACGACCCAGCCACTGACCGGTGCCGCATCGGCAACCGAACCGGAATGCATGAGGTCGACAGGCTGGCCGGCGGTGTTGCCGGCGCCGCCATTGACGTCACCCGGCGGCAGCAGAGGCGAGGACGGCGCGGTCTGGCCAAGAGCTGCGGGTGGAGCGCCCAGGTTGTAGGTCTCGCTGAGCCAGGCGCCGATGACGTCCTGGCTGGGATAGGGCGTTTCGGCCTGGGTCGGCGCGGCCAGTACATTGGCAGCCTGCACGGCCGGCGAAAGGCCGAGGTCCGTCGGGGCAGGGGTGGGCAAGGCGACCGGCGCGGCCGCGGCAACGGCTACCTGAGGCTGGGCGCCATTGGCGGCGACCAGCGCGGCGAGGCGGAAGTCGGGCATGGGCGTGGGCATGGACAAGGTCGGCTTGCGCGGCTGGGCCAGCGCGAACTGGGTGTTGCCCTGCCTGCCCGGCAGCGGAACCATGGCGGTCTGCAGGTAGTCGCCGCGGCGACCCTTGCTCAGATAGTTCGAGACCAGCTGGCGGACCTTCTCGTCACGCGCTGCGGCGGAATTGAAGCCGAAGGCAACGACAACGATGTGGCGATTGTCCTTGCGGGCCGCGGTCAGCAGGTTCGAACCGGCGGCGTTGATATAGCCGGTCTTGATGCCGTCGACGGCGCCCATATAGCCCAGGACCCGATTGTGGTTGCCATAGGTCTTGCCGCCATAGCGGAAGGACGTGGTCTGGAAGAACTCGTAGTAATTGGGGAAGTGCTGGTAGATGGCGATGCCCAGGATGGCCTGGTCGCGCACCGTGGTCACCTGGCCGCCATCGGGCAGGCCCGAGGCGTTGCGATAGGTGGTGTTGCGCATGCCCATGGCGCGGGCCGTGGCGGTCATGCGTTCGGCGAACTTGCTCTCGGTGCCTGAGATATGCTCGGCGATGACGCGGGCCATGTCGTTGGCCGACAGGGTCACCAGCGACTTGATGGCGTCTTCGACCGAAATGGTCGAACCGGCGCGCAGACCCAGCTTGGTCGGCACGGCCGAGGCGGCATGGCGCGACACCGTCATCTTGGTGGAGAGGCTGAGATTGCCCGCCTGCAGCTCCTGGAAGAGGACGTAGAGCGTCATCACCTTGGCCACGGAAGCCGGGTAACGCCTTGAATCGGCTTGTTCTTCGTAGAGGACATTGCCGGACTTGGCGTCGACGACGATACCGGCATATTTGCGGAGGTTTTCGATGGCCTGGGCGGGCGCGGCAGCGGCGAGGCTGACGCTCAGGACCACAAGGACAGCAGCGGCGGCGCGGAAAAATGCGGCACGCCAGGGGGTCTTTGCCAGGGAAATCACCCGGTACTCCAATTACTCATCGGGCGTTCTGCCCGTACGCTACTCGTTTGACGCGGCTGGCTTTTTCGCGTGTCCCCAAACCGTGAAATTCCAGCCTTTCAAGAGGTTAGCGCCCTGCCGTTACGAATCCGTAAAATGCGAACGAATTTCGGCAGGACGGGCAATTTGGTAACAGGCTGCTAGCATCAAGCCTCACCAGTGCCGGGAAAATGCGGGGCTCCGGCGGGTTTCGGCGACGCTCACATTTTCGGGATGGGATGGCCCTTAACACGGGCCTGATTTTGCCTACATAATGGGTCCAACCTTGCTGCTTCGTTTTCCCCAGGCGGCCCATAGCCATGACCAAGACTGCTTCTCTACGCACCCCGCCCGAACCGTTCGGAAACCTGCCGGCGCAGCTCAGCGTGACCGGTGGTCCCAAGGACGCTGACGGCGACCGCCGGGGCGGAAACGACGGCCAGTTCGAAACCGGGACGGTGACCAAGACGCGTCCCAAAACCAAGCGCCCGAATCTCTACCGGGTGCTGCTGCTCAACGACGACTACACGCCGATGGAATTCGTCGTTCTGGTGCTGCAGGACGTCTTCAACAAGTCACGCGAAGACGCCATGCGCATCATGCTGCACGTCCACCAGAAGGGGGTCGGTGAGTGCGGCGTATATCCATACGAGGTGGCCGAGACCAAGGTGACCCGCGTGATGGATACGGCACGCAAGAACCAGCATCCGCTGCAATGCGTGATGGAAAAACAGTAGGAACATCATATGCCCTCTTTCTCGCGCGGACTCGAAAAGGCCCTGCACCAGGCAATGAACCTGGCCCGAGAGCGCAACCATGAGTTCGCCACGCTCGAGCACCTGCTCCTGGCCCTGACGGACGACCGCGACACGATCGCCGTGCTGACCGGATGCGATGTCGATATCGACGCGCTCAAGAGCGACCTCGAAGATTTCATCAATGAAGAACTGGACAGCCTCGTGGTCCAGAACGGCCAGGACGCGCGCCCGACCGCCGCGTTCCAGCGCGTCATCCAGCGCGCCGTGATCCATGTGCAATCGTCCGGTCGCGAAGAGGTTACGGGTGCCAACGTGCTCGTCGCCATCTTTGCCGAGCGCGAAAGCCATGCCGCCTACTTCCTCGAACAGCAGGACATGAGCCGGCTGGACGCGGTCAATTTCATCTCCCACGGCATCACCAAGTCGGGCCCGAGCGAAGAGCGCAAGGTGCGCGGCGCGGACGATGGCGAAGGCGCCTCGGAAGGCGGGCAGGAGGCCAAGAAGAGCTCGGCTTTGGCCGATTTCTGCGTCAACCTCAACGAGAAGGCCCGGCAGGGCAAGATCGACCCGCTGATCGGCCGCGATGCCGAATTGCGCCGGACGATCCAGGTCCTCTGCCGCCGCTCGAAGAACAACCCGCTCTATGTGGGTGACGCGGGCGTGGGCAAGACGGCGATCGCCGAGGGCCTGGCGCGCAAGATCATCGAAGGCGACGTGCCCGAAGTGCTGCGCGAAGCAGTCATCTATGCGCTCGACATGGGTGCGCTGCTGGCCGGTACGCGCTATCGCGGCGACTTCGAGGAACGTCTCAAGGCGGTGATGAAGGAACTCGAGAAGATGCCCAATGCGGTGCTCTTCATCGA
>CBFGPB010000053.1:0-12495 GCA_965650545.1 uncultured Devosia sp.
GCCATGTAGTAAGCGGCGGCCGGATTCTGAGCGAGCTTTTGGCGGATGAGTGCCTCGGCTTCAACGTCGCGCGGACCGCTATTGTGCCCGACGCGTTCTAGGCGGTCGAAAAGATCCTCGATCGCGCGTTCGTCCTCGTATCTGAGCATGGCCATCTCCGGTGTGTCTGACCAAGACATGGGAATGTTCACACTGCCAAACAAGATTCACTGTCGCGTCTGTCTCAACACATAGCCGATGACGATGGCGATGGCATCGTAGAGCTCCAGCGGGATAGTGTCGTCCAGCTCCACCCCGCTTAGCGCCTCGGCGAGAACCGGATTGGTCTCGATCACCACGCCGTTCTCCTGCGCCAGGGCGACGATCCTCTCTGCCACCAGCCCCCTGCCCTTGGCGACGACCCGAGGCGCCTCCTTGGAACCCTTCTCGTAATGCAGCGCCACGGCCAGCGCCCGTTCGCGGATTTCGTCGTCACTCATCGCGTCGCATCCACAACATGGCCTGCACTTGCGGCCGGTTGCGAGGGCTCCGGCGCCGGCGCCCCAGCCCGCACCACAATGGCCCCGGCAACAAGACCGACCTCACCCAGTTCGTCCCGCAACCCATCAACTGCCGCGGCCAGCGAGCGGGCCGTATCCTCGCGATCCGCCCAGAGCAGCACGCCCGTATTTTTGGCCCGGAGCGAAATCTGAGCGCCCACCTCGCCGCGATCGGCCAGGTTTATGGCGAACCGTACCTGCCAGCTCCGCTCCTCGCTCCGCTCCGTCTCCTGCTCGGCATCGCGCTGGATCTGCAAGTGCAACACCTGCTGCTGGCCGCCCACGATCACCGGCAAGTCCATGCTCCATTGCGCATCCTGACGATGCGCAGACGGGTCCGGCAGGGAGGCATTCTGATGCAGCCGCAGCCTCGACAGAGCGGCATCCGTGCGCTCGCTCAGCACCTTGCCCATTTCGAGAGCATCATCGGGCAGGCCCGGCGGTGCGCCATCGCCGGCCTTTGCCCGCGGCATATGCCCGCGAATGGGCGGCGCCAGTCCCGAAATCTGCGTGACAGCGGCTTGGTTGCCCAGCCAGGCGCCAAGGGTCTGGCGCAGGGAGAGGAGCGCGCTCTTGAGGTCTCCGGCAGCCGCTTGACCCTGTCCCGAAGCCAGCAGGGCCTCCTGGAAAACCCCCGAAAGCTGGACCGCGGCCTTGATGCCGGAACCCGTCAGCCTGACGCCATCAAGCGGCAAGCGGGTCGCCAGCACTTGCTGAGCCGCCTTTGCTACCGGTTCGGGCAGTGCCACCTTGCCGGCAATCGCCGTCAACGCCGTCGTCAACCCAACAATACTGTCCTGCCGAGGCAGGGATTGCTGCACCATCTGGGCCACGGCCGCCTGCGGTGTCACCGCCGGTGTTGGCGATGCCGGCACGGGGCCACCACCCCCTGGTTGTATCGTCACGCCCGCCGGGTTGGGCAGCGACGCATTGGGCGACGGCGCATGCTGGCCGACCATTGTTCCGGCCGCCATCTGCGCCACCGGTGGCAGTCCCGACGCCGCGGAACCGGCAATCGCGGTGACCTGTGGGGCCGCGACAGCCGGAGCCGACCCTGCCGGGGCCGCCACCGCATAGGGGATATCTGCCCGAACGGGGGGCACTCCCGCAGCGGCAGGCGAGAGAGGCACAGGGCCGGCGCCGCCTGCAGCACGAGGTGGCGCCGCGTTCTGAACGGCGGAAGCATTAGTGGCTGTCAACCCGGTTGAATTGCTCGCGGCTGAACCCTGGAGCGCGGCAGGGCCCGCCGGAGCCGGCGCTGCCGCCGGGGCCACGACACCACCTGGACCAGCTGTAGCGCCGGGTTGCGCCGTCGCTACGTTTGGCGGAGAGACCGCCACAGGCGGGGCTGCCGTGGCCAGTGGGGTCGCGGGCGCGGCCGACGCCCCATAGGCCGGCACAGGTCTTGGATTGGAGACGCCCGTCGAGCCGGTCACCGCTGGTTGAACCGCATTGGCCTGGGCGCTCGGCGCCAGGGGGCTTGCAGCGGACGCTATCGGCGCGGCGCTCGAAGACGTCGGCGTCAGCGACGGGCTGGCTAGCGCCGCCGCCGACAGCTGCACTGTCGTCGCCGGAGACGACACCACGCCCGGCGCAACGGGCGACGCACCCGGCGTCGCGGGAGGACGGACCGCAACAATCGCCAACCGCAATTGCCCATCCGACTGCTGTACCGATAGCGTGAGGGTCGAACCGACCGCCTGTCCCTGCGGAAGCGCCAGGTTGAATGTCTGCCGCCCGATCTGTACCTGCGACAAACCATTTCCGGATTGGCTGAGGACCCGCGCCTCGACCGTTTGCCCCGCCGCCTGAGCCAATGCGCGCAGGTTGGCACTGGCCTGGGCCAGAGAAATGGGCGGAAGCTGGGACGATATGCTCATCGGCCGGGCGACTCCGGCCACCTCATGTGGCCGGTTGCGAGTTTAACTCAAGCGTCCCGCAACGCTACCCCGAACCGCTAAAGTGTATTTCCAGCCTATTGCGGTCGAATGTCGGTATAGTCCTTGGTCATGGGCTTGCCCTTGAAGGTCACCCAGAAGAAGTTGAGCGTATAGGTGCCCGCGGTGCGGAATACGCCTTCTTTCTCAAGCCGACGGCCCGAGGTCTTCATCTTGAGGGCAAAGGTCCACTTGACCCCGCCCACCTTGGACAGTCGCACGGCGACATCGGTGTCCTCGCCGAAGAACTCGATACTCCGGTCATAGCCACCCACGGCCGCCCAGGCCGCGCGCTTGAACACGAAATTGCCCCCCTGCACCACCGATCCTACGCGCAGCACGAAGCGGTTGAGCAGGTAGATGAGATAGGTCAGCCCATAGAACATGCCGATCAGCACGCGATTGTGCCACGCCATGTCGTAATAGACGTAAGGGCCACTGAGGCAAACGAGCTTCTCGTCCTTGGCAAATTCGCTCAGCACCGTGTCGAGCCAGCCTTCGGGCACGATCGTGTCGCTGTCGATATTGGCGACCAGTTCATAGCCCTCGCTGGCCGCAAAGCCGGCGTCGCGTGCATTGACCAGTCCCTTCTTGGGCTCGTCGACCACCTTGACGCCGGCAAAGCTGCGGGCAATTTCCCCGGTCCGATCGGTGGAGGCATTGTTGACGACGATCACGTCGGCATCGGCGCCCGAGCGCTTGATTTCCGCCAGCACCGATTCAAGGCATTTGCCGATAAGCGCCTCTTCATTGTAGGCGGGAATGACGAAGGCGAGCTTCATGGGGTCCCCTTGCCGGCCTGCGCCGGTATTCTTGCTTGTGCTGCACATAGCGTGCCTTGCCCCCCGCGGCAACCATTGGCCCCCACGCGCCCCTGCCCTTTCCGCTTTCACCAAGTCTCTGCTAGTATGCCCCCGACCGTGATCCATTCATCTCTGGTTCAGCGCAAATGTTGGAAGACGTTCGCATGATGAAACGTTCTGTATCTGCCGCACTTGCTTCGCTGTTCTTGACCGCTTCTGCGTTTGCCGTGGGAGAGGGAACCGCGGTTGGCGTCAATCCAGACGCTGTCGCCAGGGCCGGCAGCGCCGACCGCCTCCTGGTCGTGGGCACGGATGTGTCGGTCGGCGAAAAGATCGTGACCGGACCGACCGGCAATGTGCAACTGCTGTTCCAGGACCAGACCCGTCTCGTTGTCGGGCCGCGCAGCACGCTTGAGATCGAGACCTACCTTCTCAACGGCTCAGGCGCCGACAAGTTCGCGGTCAACGCCCTGGCGGGCACCTTTCGCTTCATCTCCGGCAACAGCGCCAAGTCAGCCTATTCCATAGACACGCCCACTGCCTCCATCGCCGTGCGCGGCACCAAATTCGACCTCACGGTCCGCCCCGGACAGAGCGAAGTCATGCTCTTTGAGGGCGCCCTTACCCTCTGTCAGGACGGTACCTGCGTCGATCTGGAAAAACGGTGCGATATCGGTGCCTTGGGCGGCCCGCTCTATGGTGCATTCGGCTGGGAAGACGAGGAGCGCCTAAAGCTTGTTGGCAACTTTCCATTGAGCAACATCCAGTCGGCTTTCCAGCCCCCGTTTCGCGTGAACGGCGCGCAGGCGTGCCTGGAAAAGTCCCCTGATGGCCCGCCGACCTCCATCGTCATCGTGCCGCCTTCGGACCCTGTGGGCAACAAGAACAATATTCGGAACTGAATACCGCCTTCAACGGATGCTGACTCTGGTTCGCAGACGCGCTAGCCGATGAAGTCGCGCTTGCCGAGCGGCACCCCGTTGTGACGCAGGATCGCGTAGGTCGTCGTTACGTGAAAGAAGAAATTGGGCAGGGCGCGCTGCGTCAGATAGTCGAGCCCCCGCAAGGCCACGTCTTCGCCATTGATCTTGAGCGTGACCATGCGGTCTGCGCCACCCTCGAGCTGATCTGGGGTAGTCGCCTCCAGCAGCGCAAGGGCCTTACCGATGCGCACGCGCAATTCTGCAAAGGTCTTCTCCTCGTCCGGCCATGACGGGATCGGTTGGCCCGAAAGCCGGCAGATGCAACCCTTGACGTGATCGGTGGCGATCATGATCTGGCCACGCAGCGGGATCATGTCAGGTGCCAGCCGGTCCCCGACCAGCGTGTCCGTGCTGTATTTGCGCGCGGCGGCATCGGCTTCGGCCTTGTCCAGCCAGGACAGCAGATTGCTCAGCATCCGCGTGAAGACCGGCACTGTCATGTCGTAGATTGAAACGCTCACCTGTTCACTCCTTGATTGGCCGGTGCGAATAGTCCTTGTTGGGCAGACTGATGGCCCCGACTCGAAGTGGCACCCGACCATGGCACGAAAGCGTATTTCATCGTCGCCGGACGATAAAGAGGGCCAACGCGGCCTTGCCCGCCTCCGCTCCACCTTGCGCCTGCTCTATCATGGGCAATCGCCTGCGGCCCTTCGCTTCCAGGCCACCATCCTGATTGTCGACCTGGCCATCATCGCCTTCTTCATCGCCACGCCACTGCTGCGCGAAAGCGAGACCTTCCTCTGGATCGACTATTCGATTGCAGCCCTGCTTGCCCTCGATCTCCTGGCCCGGGGCATGGCCTCGAGCCAGCCCCTGCGCTGGCTGCGTCAGTTGCCGGTCATCATCGACATCTTCATCCTCGTGACGCTCCTGGCCCCGACCTGGCTCTTCAATCTGGGTTTCTTGCGTATCCTGCGCCTCTGGACACTAACGCGCTCCAGCATTGTCTGGCGTCCGCTCGAAAAGCGCGGCCTGGGCGAATATCGCGAAACCATCCAGGCGGTGATCAACCTTCTGGTCTTCATCTTCGTGGTCACCGGTTTCGTCTACACGGCCTTCGCCAACCGCGAGTCAGGCATCGCCGGCTATGTAGACGCGCTCTACTTCACGGTCACCACGATGACCACGACCGGCTTTGGCGACATCATCCTGCCCGGTACCTTCGGCAAGCTGGCCTCGATTGTCATCATGATCATCGGCATATCGCTGTTTGTGCGTCTGGCGCAGCTCATTTTCCGGCCGGCCAAGGTCACCTTCCCCTGCCCGCAATGCGGCCTGCGCCGGCACGAACCCGACGCAGTCCACTGCAAGGCTTGTGGACACCTGCTCAACATTCCCGACGAAGGCCACGGTTGACGCGGGAGGCTATACGGCACCGGCCCTGCTATTCTGCTTCACCACAGGCAGGCGTACCCTGAAGCAGGCGCCCGGCAGGGGCCCAGGCACCAGCTCCAGCGAACCGTTCATCCGGGCGATGATCTGGCGGCTGATGGCCAGGCCCAACCCTGCCCCGCCCTGATCCCCACCGCCTTCAACGCCGCGCCAGAATTTTTCGAAAATCAGCTTGCGGTTGGCCTTGGAAATCCCCGGCCCATTGTCGGCAACCTCCACCACGAACTGCCCGGCCTTTACGGTCGAGGTAATCTGTACGACAGGATCGTCGGTATCGTTGTATTTGACCGCGTTCGAGATCAGGTTGATGAACACCTGGCAGAGCCGATCGCTGTCGCCCTCCACCATCGTGGCCGATGCCCGCTCGCCGAACTCCACCCGCATACCCTTCTGCCGCAATAGAGCGTCGCAGACTGCCACAGCACGGTCCAATGCGCCCTCGGCATCGACAGGAACATTCTGCCAGTTGCGTTCGCCCCGCTCCAGCGCGCTGAGGTCTAGGATTTCGTCGAGCAGCTTTGTGAGCCTCAGGCTCTCCTGGTGAATTGTGGAGATGAAGCGCTGCTTCTGTTTGTCGTTAAGATCCCCCGGCTCCAGTAGGATCTCGGAAAACGAGCGGATAGACGTCATCGGCGTACGAACTTCATGGCTCACTTGGCTGAGAAACTCGTCCTTCTGGCTATCGAGCTCCCGCAATTGCGCATTGGCGTCCTCGAGCTTGCGCGCAGTCAGCCTGAGCTCGGCGGAGGTTTTCTCCAGTTGTTGCGAGTACTCGATGACCTGCTGGGTCTCGTCGGCCATCTGCATCATTTCTTCCAGCGACACGTCGCCGCCGGCCACCACCTTCGAGAGCATCACGTGAGCCGAGGCGGCCCCGATCGAACCCGCAAGTTCGCGCTCCAGCCGGGCAATGAATTCAGACGTCGGCTCAAGCAGTGCAGGATCGACCCCGCGTTCGCGCGCCGCCGCTTCGAACAGGGCCGCCGCCCGCTTTTCACCCAGGACGCGCTCGGCCACGAAGAACAGGTCATTCGCCGTTGCCGACCCGCGCACGAAATTGCCCTGCGGCAGCCCCCGCCGGCGGAAAACGTCCACGAATGCCGTCGCCTGGATGCGTTCAAGTGCCGAAGGGTTGGTCAGGAGCGAGCCGATCGTCAGGATCACGACATTGATGGAGAGGCTCCAGAAGGCCGCGTGGGTCAGCGGGTCCCAGCCCTCGAGGCCGAACATGGCCTCCGGCCGCAGCCAGCCAATGCCCCACGGCCCCACCTGCAACAGACTGGCGACCCCCTCCGACACGGATTCGAACGAAGGCAGGAAACAGCACCAGGCCCAGACCACGAACCCGGCCAGTATTGCGGCTGTCACCGCCTTGAGCGAGGCGTCCCGCCAGAAGATTGCGGCGAGCAGCGCTGGAAAGAATTGCGCGATCGCGGTGAAGGAGATGAGGCCGATCGGAGCCAATGCATCGGAATCACGGGTGAAGAAGAAATAGAAGAAGCCCAACGAGAGGATCAGCACGATCGAATAACGCCGTGCCACGAGCAGCAGGCGGCTCACGCCCTGCCCGTCCACCGAAAGTTCGGCTGTGCTGAAGCGCAGGACGAGCGGCATGATGATGTGGTTCGAGACCATGATCGAGAGCGCGATCGACTCCAAGATGATCATCGAGGTCGCCGACGAAAACCCGCCGATAAAGGCGAAAAGCGCCAGGCCATTCTGCCCCGCGGCCAGCGGCAAGGTAAGCGCGAACATGTCCGGATTGGCATCGGCGGGCATCACAGTGAGCCCATAGACAGCGATGGGCAGGATGAAGATGCTCATGAGCATCATGTAGGCCGGAAAGGCCCAGCCAGCGACGCGCAGGTGGTTCTCGTCCGAGTTTTCCACCACAGTCACCTGGAACTGGCGCGGCAGGCAGACAATTGCGGCGATCGAGAGAACCAGTGTCGTTATCCAGCGGCTGTCGAAGGACATGGACGTGTCCAGGACCAGCCCCATCTCGCCGGCGCGGGCAAAAATGGCTTCAAAGCCCCCGCCGATATAGACGACGAACACGCCCACAGCCACCAGCGCCGCCAGCTTGACCATGGCCTCGAAGGCGATGGCCGCGACGACGCCGTGGTGCTGCTCCTTGGCATCGACGTGCCGAGTACCGAAGAGAATGGTGAACAGCGCCATCGCCGCCGCCACGCCCAACGCTAGGCCGACATCATCAATGCCCTTGAGGCTACCGCGCCCGAATTCGGATGAGCCGGCCACCGCCTGGATGGACGACGTCACCGCCTTGAGCTGCAGCGCGATGTAGGGCGCAATGCCGACCACCGCGATGCAGGTCACCAGCACGCCCAGCCTGCTCGACTTTCCGAAGCGTGACGACAGGAGGTCTGCGACCGAGGTAATCCGGTGCAGGTGGCTGATCCGCACCAGACGGCGCAAAAGGAAATACCAACCCACGAACACGAGCGTTGGCCCAAGATAAATGGTAAGGAATTCCAAGCCGCTACGTGCAGCATTTCCCACGGCGCCGTAGAATGTCCAGCTCGTGCAATAGACCGATATCGAGAGTGTGTAGACCGCTGGCGAATGCAGCCATGATTGCTTGTTGCGCCGCGCCTGGCGGTCCCCAAAATAGGCCAGGACGAAGAGCAGGCCCACATAGACGATCGATGTCGCGATGACGAAATCGGCGGACAGCATCAGCTTTCGCCTTCGTCCTGGGGATCGGTGTGGTCGGGCTCGAGATGCCGGGTCAGCACCACGGTGCCCAGGATCAGCGCCAGCCACACGCCGAACAGATAGACGACGATTTGTGGCACGCCGGCCAGAAGACGGTCATGATTGAACAATTGCACCAGCGGCGGCACCAGCATTAGGAAGCCCGCCACCGTCAGCACCAGCATGCCGCCGACGACTCTACGCCGATCCGCCATTTTCGCCCAGCAGCTGCCGTACGGCACCCACTACCTCGGCATTCGAATACGGCTTGGTGACGAAGCCATCCGCCCCCAGTTCCTCGGCAATGCGCCTGTCCTGCTGCTGTCCCTTGGCGGTCAGGATCAGTACGGGCAAGTCCCGAGTTTCGCCGTCAGCCCGCAATTGCTTGAGCACATCGAATCCGCTGCGTCGGGGCAGCATCACATCCAGTACTAGGACGCGCGGCCGATTGCGCCGGACCCTTTCAAGCACGGCCTCGCCGTCGGTTACGGAGTCTATGCTCCAGCCCGCCCGCCGCAGGATAAAGTCCAGCGACTCCAGAATACTCGGCTCGTCCTCGGCGATCAGAACATCGACAGCCAACATTCCCCCCTGCTATCCGCGGTCTCCCCACCGCGGATCGTTACCCTAGAGCGTTTCCGGCAGAACTGACAACGGTTTTGCGGTTCGCAAACGCGGCAAGGGAACCGACCGCCATCAGCCGCGCTCGCCAGGCGCAAGGCCCTCCGGCACCAGGGCCGACCGTAAATCCGATCGTCCCGGCATGGGAGCGAGGGGCTCCTCCTGCCGGCTGGCACAGTCTGACCGGGTGCAGAGCCGGCATGTCGGGCCAACGCGCACATCCGCCCCGGTGTCAGTTAGGTTGAGCCCCTGGGCATAGACGACTCTGTCCGCATGCAGCACGTTGCAGGCCAGCATGATGGAGGCCATCACCGGCGGTTCCTGGAACGCTGCGGCCCGCCGTTGCACCGTCCGGGCCACGAAAAGGTAACGCGACCCATCCGAAAACCGCACCACCTGGCGCACTGGCATGTCCGGCGTGCGGAAAGCCCCGTAGATGGCCCAAAGCGGACAGGCATGGCCCGAATAGGGCAAGAGCAGACCTGGTAGCGGAAAATGCTTGGTCAGCCGGCCGGCGGGGTCCGAGCGCAAGAAGCCGAACGGCACCCCCTCCTCTCCCGGCCGACGCAGCGACACGAGCCGGTGCGCCACTTGCTCGTAGCTGGCATTATAGCTTTGCCGCAGCCGGTCGATATCATAGGCTTCGGCCTCCGCCTCCTCCAGAAACCTGGAATAGGGGAACACCAAAGCGCCCGCCAGGTAAGATCCCAGGGCCCGCCGGGCCAGTCGTCTGGCCGTCGCCGACGACAGCGCCGCCTTGTCCAGCTCAGCCTCGATGGCGTCCCCGGCCGCCAGTTCCCCATAGAGGCGCGCCAACTGGAATTGTCGTGTTGCCAGCGTCGTGGCACCCTGCAGCCACATGGTCGAGATCTCGGGTAGGTATCGGTACTGCCCGGCAAAATCGTGTGGCCCGCTTGGTGGCGCACCGCCGATGATAGTCCTGATCGCATGCCGGCGTTCCAGAATGTCGGTCAGCGTTCGAACGCCGAACGGACCATCCGCCTCGATGCCCGCCCGCAGCCGTTCCGCCGCCATTTCAAGGTCGGGAAAATAGTTGGATTGGGCGACGAGCAGGTCGTCGATTTCCCGCGCCGGAGAGACCGTACGCCGGTTGGCGCTCGCGTTTTCGAAATGCCCGATGAGGTTCCGCGCAACCGCGCCCAGATTGCGCGTCTCCCGCCCGATCGCCGACACGAAGCGCTGCCGCTCCGGTTCGGCAAGATCAGTCACCTCCTCAAGGATTTCAGCGCTCGAGCGTACCGCCGTTACGCCGGAGAGCACCTGATGCAGGAGCTGCCCCAGCAACGGGTCCGAGCGCAGCCGGTCGGCATAGGCGTCGGCACTGGCCAAGGCATCCGAATAGGCCCGATGCAAGCGCGCCATGGCAGTGGCGCTGGCCGGATACTGCGCCACTATCTGCCGCCGCTCGTCAGCCTGGAAGGGCAACGACTCGATCATCGGATCGGCATAGGCCTCTTCGAGGTCCTGCAGCAGTTTCTGCTCGGCCTGACCGGTCAGGTCGTCGATGCTGATGTCCAGATGCAGGGCCACGCGCTGCAGCAACACCCCGCCCACGTCCCGCTTATTGTTCTCGATGAGGTTGAGATAGCTCGGCGAGATGCCCACGAGCCGCGCCAGCGCCGCTTGGGAAATCTTCAAGGATTTCCGCCTGTTGCTGATCCGAAATCCGATTGGCGCACGCATGTTCAGCCCCTCCCGCACCGCCGCTAGTCAATGAATTGACTAGTCTGGTCCGATTTCAGATCAACAATTTACAAGTTTTTCTATGAATTACAATGGCCTATTGCCGTCGTTTTCAAAAGTGTCGAATACTGGGCAGGCGGTGAGCGGTCGGCAATGCATCGGTCGCCCCGCGCCACAAGGAGGAGATCGATGACACTTTTGACGCGCGGGTTGACCCGCCGCAAGGTTATTCAAACCGGCATGGCCGGCATTATCGGCTCGGGCGTTGCGCCCATGATGTTCACTAAGGGGGCTTGGGCGCAGGAGTTCTGCAACAACCCGACCGGTGACACCGTTACCCTCGGCCTCAACCTGCCTCTGACCGGCGCCTATGCCGAAGAAGGCGCTGACGAGCAGAAGGCCTACGAACTGGCCATTGCTCACCTTAATGGCGAAGGCGACGGCGGCCTGATCAATGTCCTGGCTCCGTCATCGCTCAAGGGCAATGGCATTTTGGGCAAGAAGGTCGGCTTCGTGACATCCGACAGCCAGACCAAGTCCGACGTGGCCCGCGCCGGCGCCACCCGCATGATCGAGCGCGATGGCGCGATCATGATCACCGGCGGTTCGTCTTCGGGCGAAGCTGTCGCCGTGCAGGGTCTCTGCCAGGAAATGGGCGTCATCTTCATGGCGGGCCTCACCCATTCCAACGACACCACCGGCAAGGACAAGCGTCGCTACGGCTTCCGCCACTTCTTCAACGCCTACCAGTCCGGCGTAGCCCTCGGACCGGTGCTCGGCCAGCAATACGGCACCGACCGCCGCGCCTATCACCTCACCGCCGACTACACGTGGGGCTGGACCCAGGAGGAGTCGATCAAGGCCGCCACCGAAGCCCTCGGCTGGCAAACTGTTGAAGCCGTCCGCACCCCGCTCGGTGCCGGTGACTTCTCGCAGTTCCTGACCCCGGTGCTCAACTCTGGTGCCGACGTCCTGATCCTCAATCACTATGGCAACGACATGGTGAACTCGCTGACCCAGGCGGTCCAGTTCGGCATGCGCGACCGCCAGGCCAACGGCAAGGACTTCCAGATCGTCGTGCCGCTGTTCTCCGAACTGATGGCCAAGGGCGCCGGCGAAAACATCAAGGGCATCTACGGCACGTCGAACTGGCACTGGAACTTGCAGGATCCCGGTTCTGTGGCCTTCACCAAGTCCTTCGGCGCAGCGTATGGCTCGCCGCCGTCGCAGGCTGCACACACCTGCTACGTTCAGACCCTGCTCTATGCCGATGCCGTGGAACGCGCCGGCACCTTCTATCCGCCCGAAGTCATCAAGGCGCTGGAAGGGCACGAATTCGACGGCATGGGCAATGGGCGCACGGTCTACCGCGCCGAGGACCATCAGTGCATGAAGTCGGTGCTCGTCGTGCAGGGCAATGACACCCCGACCAGCGAGTATGACGTACTCAACGTGGTCCAGGAAGTTGACGCCGAAACCGTCAACTACGATCCGGCCATCTTTGGCGGCGAGTTGGGACCGGCCGAGCCGGCCCCGATGTGCGCTTGATCCCAAACCTGGGGCGAGGAGATATCCTCGCCCCCTCAGCCTGCCAGTGCCCGGCATGCCGGGCGCTCTCGGCCATGCGAAAGCATCCCTGAGGCCACCGAAAGACCGGTGTCGGCAAAGCGCGACGGACCACGGGGTCGTCGCTCCGAGCGGAGCATCAAATGTTCGAAGTTATCTTCCTGCAATTTCTCAATGGGCTCGACAAGGGTGCAGCCTATGCACTCATCGCCCTTGGCCTGACCCTGGT
>CBFGPB010000054.1:0-12480 GCA_965650545.1 uncultured Devosia sp.
GGGAAGGCGGTGAGAAACAGCGGCACGATATCGTGGTATTCTGCGTCGAGATGACCTTCGGCATAGAGGCGCCAGAAGGCTACGGACGCGGCCTCGCCGCTGGCCGGCATATTGGGCAGTTCGACCACCGAGGTCAGCGGAAAGCGCCCACCGACGGTGGTCATGATGCCCCAGGAAATCGGCACGACGCCGTCCTTGACGCGGTCGTAGAAATTGGCAGGGCTGGCTACGGTGAAGCCGTGCTGGACGTCGATCTGGACGATGCCTTCGCCATCGGCATTGATCCGCTGGGCCCAGCCGTCGAAGATGACGGTGGAAATCGGCCCCTGGGGCGGGCTGGCGGTCGCAAAGGTCAGGGTCTCTTCTGCCTGGGTCGGCAGAACCAGCAGGGACACGCCGACCAGCAGCGCGCTCAGTGTTTTGATCATGATCTCCTCCAAGAGTTTTCGGCTCGGTCTGCGCCGTGCTCAACCTTGGGGTAGCCGATCAGCATCCATTGATAAAATCGAAAGATCAGATATCTTGAATTGGAAAAATCAGAGGCAAGAATGCGGTTCAAGGGTTTCGATCTCAACCTGCTGGTGGCGCTCGATTATCTGCTGACGGAGCGATCTGTGACCCGGGCAGCCGAGCGGCTCTACCGCAATCAATCGACCGTGAGCGCAGTTCTGGCGCGGTTGCGGGAGCACTTTCAGGACGACCTTCTGGTGCAGGTCGGGCGGGAAATGGTCCCAACGGCGCGCGGGGCGGAACTGGGCGCGAGAGTGCGTGACTTGCTGCTGCGGATCGACGCTACGGTCCTCACCGTGCCGGAGTTTGACCCGGTCTCGAGCGAGCGCGCGGTCCGGATCTTTGCCTCCGACTATGTAATGATTGCTGGCCTGGCTGACGCATTGCGGGCCATCCAGCAGAAGGCGCCCAGGCTCAAACTCACGATCATGCAGCCCAGCCAGTTTCAGCGCGGCACGGAGTCGCCCGCGGCCCTGCTGGAAAAGGGCGAGATCGAACTTCTGGTCATGCCGCAGAACTTCATGTCCGAAGAGCATCCCCGGCTGCAGCTCTTTACTGAAACGGTTTGCGGTCTCGTCAGCAGTGACAACGCGAGCGTCGGGTCCCGCGTCAGCACGGCGGATTTCCTGCAGATGCACCACGTCACCGTAGGTTTCGGGCCGGGCGCCACCCCGTCCTATGAAGCCTGGTTTAACCGGGAATTCGGCGAAGGGCTGAGGAATATCGACATCGTCGCGGGCTCGTTCACGACCATGCCTTTCCTGCTGCCGGGCACGCAGAGAATTGCGCTGGCGCATCGCCGACTGGCGCAGGCCTACGCCAAAATGCTGCCGCTGCGTATTGTCGAAACCGAGTTCTCAATCCCGCCGCTAGTCGAGGCCATCCAGTGGCATCAGTATACCAGCACGGACCGGGCCCTGATGTGGGTGCGCGACCAGATCGTTGAACTCATGAGCGACAGCGCAAAGGAGCACGGTCCCCTGGGGGCGGTCGGTGAAATTCCAGAAACCGCCGGGGCCGGCTAGTCGCACCGGTCCCGACACAGGACTTCTCGACGAAGAGGTGTGGGAGCGCGGCCCCCGAATGAGGCGCCCCACTTTTGCTGGGCCGCTGAATCCTGCGCATTTTTACAAGCCGCGCAGAGGCGCATTTCCTAGTCTTCAAGGGACGATCCACCAAGGAGCGACCAGATGAAGCGACGTCATTTCAACGCCATCGCCGCCACGTCCGTGCTGGGTAGCCTCTTGGGTCTACCGACACTTTCGCAGGAGAATCCCATGTCCAACCTTAAGCCGTACCGTCTGACAACTTCCCACCAGGAAATCGCTGGTCTTCGTGGTCGCCTCGCCGAGGCTCGCTGGCCGATCGAGGTGGAGCCGGAAAGCTGGGAGCGTGGAGTTCCCGGCGGTTATCTCCGTCAGCTCGCGGATCGTTGGGCCCAATTCGATTGGGCAGGACACGAGGAGCGGATCAATCGCTTCGAACAGGTGTTGTTTACCCATGAGGGGCAGGACATCCATGCTTTCCACATCCGCTCATCGGAGACCGGTGCAATGCCGTTGGTCCTGCTTCACGGCTGGCCCAGCTCCAGCCTGGAATACCTCAAGATCTTTGAGCCCCTCGTGAACCCTGTCGCGTATGGCGGCAAGGCAAGCGATGCCTTCCACATCATTGCGCCGACAATTCCGGGATTTGGCCTGTCACCGGCCCCGACCACAGCGGGATGGAACATGGGCAGGGTGGCTGGAGGCGTCCTGGCCCTGGTGTCGGCGCTGGGCTATGAGCGTTTTGCCATTCACGGAACCGACATGGGTGCCGGCATGGCGGGAGAACTCGATGCTCTCTCGGCCGGTCGCGCCATTGGTGTGCATACCGGCACCGATAGCGACACCGCGGTGGCCGTTGCGTCCTTCATGAAGGACGCGACCCTTGCCCGAACGGACCTGTCTGAGGCACAGAAGGCCGTCCTGGGCGCGCGTTTCGCTGGCATGGCCGACAGGAATGGCTACCTCGCCATTCAGTCGTCACGACCCAAGACCCTCGGTTATGCCCTCAATGATTCTCCGATCGGACAGCTGGCCTGGATCGCCGAGAAATTCGCCGCGTGGACCGATCCCGACAACGCTCTGATCGAGGACGCGGTCGATCTCGACCAGTTCCTGGCGATTGCTTCGAGCTATTGGTTTGGCGGCGGTGGCGCCGGGTCGGCCAACGTGATCTGGGAAAGCATGCGGGCCATGGGCTGGGGCGCGCAGACCGCGACGCCCAAGGGTGTCATTGCCTTCAACGCTGACGACCTTACACGGCCACTGATAGACCCGATGCAGGCGCTGTCACACTGGACTGAATATGCCGAAGGTGGTCACTTCCCGGCAATGGAACATCCCGACCGATTGGTCGCCGATCTACGCCTGTTTTTCGGCGCTCTGCGCGCCTAACACTGCTCGCATCGCTGAAAGCTGCTGCCATGACCAAGGACCTTGCCCTGATCCGTTGCCACACCCAGCGTCTCGCTGGAGCGCCCTTCGCCTCAGTGCTCGACGTGGTCCAATGGTTCGGAGCCATCCAGGCGCAGGATTTCGGCGGTGCGCTCTGGGCTATCGGGCAAAGGTCCGACGGCCTGACTGCCGGGAACATCCATCAGGCCATCGCCGATCGGCAGATCGTTCGGACCTGGCCCCTTCGCGGGACCATCCATTTCGTCCCGGCAACCGATATCCGGTGGATGCTGGCCTTGACCGGCGCGCGCCAGAATGAGCGCTCATGGTCGGTCCTGCGCAGCATGGGCCTTGACCTGCCGATCCTCGAGGCGGGGCGCAAAGTGCTTGAAGCGACCTTGCGCGACGGTCCGCTGACAAGGCCAGAAATCTATGCCCGCTTCGAAGGCCAAGGCATTGCCACCGAAAAGGGCGCCGGCCTGCACATTCTCGGCTACTGGGCACAGGCGGGTCTGATTTGTTTTGGGCCGCATCGGGGCAAGCAGCCCACCTTTGTGCTGCTCGATGATTGGCTTGCCGATGTTGACAGCCTGTCCCTGGACCATCAGGCCTCGCTGGAGGCACTGGCCCTGCGCTACTTCCAGAGCCACGGACCCGCAAGTGACCGGGATTTTGCCTGGTGGTCAGGCCTCAGCCTCACGATGGCGCGCGAGGCTATGCAGCTGGCGGGCGAACGACTTCGGGAGATTGTTTTCGACGATACCGCCTTGTGGTCGGTAAGCTCGATACCAGCGGATGTGCCCGCTCCAAATGGTCTGCTGCACCTCCTGTCGCCCTTCGACGAACTCTTGGTCGGCTACAAGGACCGCGCTGCCTATGATCGCGTCCCCGGCGCGCCTGACGAAGCAATCACCTTCTTTCGGCCAAGCGTCCTGCTCAATGGTCGTCTCGTCGGCGCCTGGCAGAAGACAATGGGTGCAAAATCGGGGCAGGCCCATCTGCAATTTGTCGGCGATCCGGACGCAGTCGCCCCCGAACTGGTGGAGGCGCAGTTGGCGCGCCTTTCGCATTTCTGGGGAACGCCGGTCAGCAGGGGCCCATAGGAAGGGAGGCCCCACCCAGGAGATATGGCTCAGATCTTGTGCACCGGGTCGAGGTTCGATGGGAGATGACCCATGATCTTCTTGATGGATTTGATCATGTGCGGCTGGTCGGTGTAGCCGAGCTCGACGGCGACCGCCGCAGCACTGGCTCCCGCCTTCAGCTGCCGCACAGCTTCCTGAGCCCGGCGGATGAGCTCGAAATCCTTCTGCGTGATCCCGGTCGTTTTCTTGAAGTGTTGTTGCACCGTCCGCCTTGAGGCAGCCTTTGGATTCTCGCTGAAAGCTCGTGCGACCAAGTCGTTGGATTGCAGCAGGCCGGCGCTGATCATCTTGTCGACAAGCTGCTCGGCCTCAAGAAATGTGGGCAGGGGTAACTCGATGCCATCAAGAGTGAAGTGGTCCCCTTGTACCGGCAGGAACCTCACCGTCGCCCCCGTCAGCACCCGCTTCTCGTGAACGAGAAATACATGGGCGGCGAAGGAGATGACAACTGCGTGCGACCCACCCCGATACGGGACGTCTACCGGTTCGGTCGATTGCCCCGTAAGCCACAGGCTAGGCTGTCCATCCGGGCCAAAGCTCAGTATCAGATCCCAGGAGCCGTCCGGCGTGGCCCTGTAGATGCCGTCCTCGAGAGATACAGTTTGCCAGACTGTGTCGATCCAGGGATGGGACGACGAGCGGCGTGTGTGCTTTTGGACCATTGCCGAGATTGTCTCTCCACTCAAATCGCTCGCCGGATGCCCGAACATCAATAACGTCCGACGACAAACCAGCCAAGAGTGGAGCTTTTCGGGTTGTCTATCAGATCAGTCTCGCACGGATCCGGCGCGAAATGGCGTCGATCACGGCGACAGTCACGAGGATCATGAGAATGATGAACGCGGCTTCCTGCCAGTTGTTGATGCGGATGCGGTCGGACAGTTGCAGCCCGATGCCACCAGCCCCGACGATGCCCAGTATGGTTGCCGAGCGCACGTTGGATTCGAAGAAGTAGAGCACGTGGCTCATCATCACGGGAAAGACCTGCGGCAGCACGCCGAGGCGCACTACATGCATGTCCGCCCCGCCTGAAGCGCGTACGCCTTCGACTGGCTTTCTGTCAACATTTTCAATTGCTTCTGCGAAGAGTTTGCCAAAGACCATGACGTCGCCCACGGCGATGGCAAGAACGCCCGCGAAGGGACCCAGACCCACGGCGGAAACGAAGATCAATGCCCAGACCAGCCCGTCAATGCCACGGAAAGCATCGAAGAAGCGACGAATGCCGAAGTGGAACAACCAGTTGGGCACGATGTTCTTGGCGCCGAGAAAACCCAGCGGCAGCGCGACTACGAAAGCGATCAGCGTGCCCAGAAAGGCCATGGCAATGGTCTCCGCCATGGCCAGTGTGTAGTCCCACAGTCCATCGCCTGGCCACGGCGGGATCATCAACGTCACAAGCAGTCCGAGCTTGTTGAGCCCATTGATGATCCGCATCGGCGAGGCGTCGATCCACCAGAGACCAAACCCGAATAGCACGATGAACCCAAGCCAGAGGCTCCAGTCGCGCAGCCGTTCCGGCAGCGGGCGGGCAAAGATTTCAGGATGCGAACGCTTCAGGCGCGCGGTATCGGCATGTGGAATGGCGGTCATGAGTCAGGCGCTCTGCGTCAGGTTATGGCCGATGAGGCGATGGCGGATGGTCTCGCAGGTGATGTCGATCACCGAAGTGGTGAGGATCAGCAGCAGCATGATGGCTGAAATGTCGGTGTACTCGAACTGGCGAATGGCCACGTAGAGGTCTTCGCCAATGCCCCCGGCGCCGACCAGGCCGAGGGCCGAAGCGCCGCGCACGTTGATCTCGAAGCGCAGCAGGAGGTAGCTGGCATAATTGGGCAGGGCCTGCGGCACGACGCCGAGGCGCATGATCATCAGCCAGTTGCCACCGGCCGCCCGCACGCCTTCGATGGGGCGCGGATCGACATTCTCGTTCACCTCGGCAAAGAGCTTGCCCAAGGAGCCGGCCGTATGCACGGCGATTGCCAGCACGCCGGCAAAGGGCCCGAGGCCGAAGGCAAAGACGAAGATCAGCGCAAACACCAGTTCAGGCACCGTGCGGCAGAATTCGAGCGTCCGGCGTGCCGCGAAATAGATGCCGCTGCGGTCCACGAGGTTGCGCGAGGCGGGGAAACAGAGGGCAAGGGCCAGGATGCCGCCGAGGACCGTGCCGACAAAGCCCATGAGAATGGTTTCGACGAGCAGCCGCGTCCAGAACCTGAGGCCCCAATACCATTCGGCGAGGTCGCCCCACAGGTTCTCAAGGGTCAGCTTTGGCAGCGTGCCCGCAATGTAGTTCCAGGCCATGGGTAGGCCCTCGAAGAGGCCGGGAAAGCTGAAGTCGCTGACCGCCACCGAACCGGCAAGGGCCGTGGCGAAGAGTGCACCATAGAGCAGGGTCCAGTTCCGGCGGGTGAACTGCTGCTGTCGGTAGCGGTTCTCGAATGAGGTGAGACGCTCTTGGCGCGTCGTCGAGCTCGGTCGGCCATTGCTGTGGGAAAGAGTGGACACGTGCGCCTCACGGAAAAGAGGCCGGCGCGCCAGCGCGCACCGGCCAGTCAGGGACATCAGTTGCCGTTCTTGCGACGCTGTTCGGCGTTGAATTCGGTGATGGCGACCACGTCGAGATAGTCTTCGTGCTTGGCCTCGACATAGCCGCTCGACGTGCCATTGCTGTAGGTCGCGAAGCCCTCAGGATCCTTTTCCGGGAAAGCCATCAGGGCGGCCTTGAACTCGTCCTGGAGCTCCTGCGGCAAGGTGGTGTTGATCATCACCGGCGTGTTCGGGATGACGGGCGAGGTCCAGATGATGCGGGTCGATCCGGCCGGGATCAGGCCCTTCTTCTCCATGTTCTGGATATTGCCGGCGGTCTCGTTGCGCCAGTGGGTGGCAACGGCCTCGAACGTGCCGTTGACGAGCGCCATGACGCTCTGCTCATGTCCTCCGGAGAAGGCGACTTCGCTGAAGTATTCGTCGGCCGTGGTACCGAGTTCGGTTGCGAGGTAGTAGGAGGGCACAGCGTAGCCCGACGTGGAGTTCGGGTCGGCAAAGGCGAAGGACTTGCCCTTGATGTCCTCGAGGCTCTGGTAAGGACTGTCGGCGCGCACGGCGATCACGGAGTGGTAGCCGAGATTGCCTTCATTATCCAAGGTTACCGCCACCGGAGCGATGTCCTCACCCATGATCTTGCGGGCCAGGGCATAGGCGGCCGGACCGACCGAGGCGATCTGGACGTGGCCGGCGCGCATGGCTTCGATCACGGCCGCATAGTCCGTGCCGCGGATCATCTTCACCGGGACACCCAGTTCGCGGCTGAGATAGTCCGCATAGGGCTGATTGCGGGCAATGGCATCGGTCTCGTTCTCGCCCGAGGAAATGCCGATAGTCAGTTCCGGATATTGTTCGCGCCAGTCCTGGCTGAGGGCCGGGGAAATCAGGGCGAGCGAAACCAGCGCGGCCACGAGGCCACGGCGCGTCAGGGTAAGCATGGATGTGCTCCGTTGGGGTTTCGAGCGGCGTCTAGTGCGCCGTCTCCATCTGTCGTCTTCCGGCCTGGATTGCCGTGCCGGTGGCAGCAATGGTCGAGGTCAGGCTCTCGTCCACTGCTGTTTCTGGGTCGTCACCATAGATCTGCTGGATGATTGCGCTGGTCAGCTGCTCGGGCTTGCCGTCGAAGACGATGTGCCCATGCGCCATGCCGATGATGCGGTCGCAATAGGCGCGGGCCGCGTCCAGCGTGTGCAGATTGGTGATGACGGTGATCTTGTCCTGTTGGTTGATGGTGCGCAGGGCTTCCATCACCAGCCTGGCATTGCGCGGATCGAGCGAGGCGATGGGCTCGTCAGCGAGAATGATGCTGGGTTTCTGCATCAGGGCCCGGGCGATGGCGACGCGTTGCTGCTGGCCGCCTGAGAGCGTGTCGGCGCGCTGCAGGGCCTGCGAGAGCAGGTCGAGCCGGTCGAGGGCCATTGCGGCATTGGCGCGATCCGTTGCCGAAAAATGCTTGAACATCACGGGCAGAGTGCCGGCATTGCCGATCCGACCAATAAGCACATTCGTCAGTACATCCAGGCGGTTAACCAGGTTGAACTGCTGGAAGATCATGGCGCAGCGGGCGCGCCAGGCGCGCAGGGCATTGCCGTTCAAGGTTCCGATATTGAGATCGCCGGAGGTGATGAGTCCCTCGTCCGCTGTGGCCAGCCGGTTGATCAGCCGCAGCAGGGTGGACTTGCCCGCACCGGACCGGCCGATGACGCCAACCATCTGCCCGGGGGCGAAATTTGTTGACACATTGTTAACCGCAACGGTGTCGCCAAAGCGCTTGGTGACATTCTTCAGTTCCAGCATGGTCCACCCCGTGGCTTTGCTCTGAAACGACCCTAGTCCGTCCAGATGACAGCGTTAACTCATTCGAATGACATGTGCGTGACGTTGCCCTGCACCTGCTAGATCGAGCCGGCCATCAGCATGGACGAAGCGGCCGCGCGAAAGGGTCGCGTGTACCTGGCCGACACCTGTCTCCGATGCGACCATCAGATCGGCGCGCAGGCCGACGCGGATCTCGCCGCGGTCTTCGAGACCGAGTGCCTTGGCCGGGTTCAGGGAGGTCAGGCGTGATGCGCCTGCCAGCCCCTCCGGGTCACTCTTGGCCAGAACCAGCACTGCCGGCAGCATGGCCGAGGGGTGATAGTCGGCAGCCAGCAGATCCAGAACGCCGGCAGTGTGAGCGTCACGGGCCGAGAGATTGCCTGAATAGGACTGGCCACGCAGGGCATTGGGTGCGCCCATGGCCGTCAGCATGCCGCGACGACGCGCTTCCTGCGCCGCCTCGAGGGTCACGGGGAACTCGCTGATATTGGCGCCGAGCTGGTCCATCAGCGTGACCTTCTCGACCGTGTCGTCGTCGTGGCTGGCGACCGGCACGCCATGCAGGGCGCAATATTGTGTGATGGCGCGCAGGGTCGCGGTCATGTCGCCCGCGGTCTCCCGCCGGTCGCGGATGCGCTGTTGCAGGTTTTCGTGCGCCGCGTCGAGCGAGATGCCCTTGTTCCTGGAGAGGTTGGCCGCCTGCAAGTCGAGATCACGATACTGGCCCTGGCCAGGCGTGTGGTCGCATAGCGATACGAGGTCCACCGAACCCTCGCCCACCAGTTCCTTGACCACCGAGAGAGCGGCGGGGAAGGTCACCTCGAACCGCGCATGCACGCGGTGGTCGATGAGCAGCCGGGGCCGGGCCGCGACGACAGCGCGGATCAGTTCGCTGGTATATTCGTAAGATCGCATATGCCCGTAGGTCGAACCGGGGGCGAAAGACAGGGAAGCATAGGCCGTGGTGATTCCGGCGGTGGCCAGCTTCATGTCCAGATCGCGCAGACCCATGTCCATCGGCATGCGTACGCCGGGGCGCGGTTCCATCTCGCGCTCGATCATGTCGCCATGCATGTCGATCATGCCTGCCAGCAGCAAGAGGCCGTGACCTTCGACGTCGGCCTGCGGCACCGGCGCTTCGCTGATCTCGGCGATCAGCCCGTCCTCAATGCGCAGGGCGCCGCGCTCGATGACGCGGTCCGCCAGGACGATGCGGAAATCAGAGAGCCACATGCTCGTCCTCCCGGATAGTGTCGGCAACGACCCTGGTATTGAGGTTGATTTCGCGGTCGATGAGGTCGGCCACGTCACCCGGATGATGGAACACACCGATGATGGCGACGCCCTGGCTCTTGAGGTCGGCCAGGCGGCGCACCAGTGCGGCGCGCGCGCCGACGTCGAGCGACGCGGTGGGCTCATCGAGCAGCAGCAGGCGCTGCGGCAGGATCAGCGCCCGGGCCAGGTTCACCTTCTGCTGTTCGCCGCCCGAAAAGGTCGACGGATAGGCGCGCCAGAGTTCGGGTCGCACGCCGAACTGGTCAAGCCAGTGCCGGGCCTGGTCCAGCGCCTTGGCCTGGGACTGACCGGCCAAGAGCAGCGGTTCGGCGACAATGTCCTGAGCCGCAACGCGCGGGCGGGCATTGAGGAACTGGGTGACGAAGCCGATTTCCTCGCGGCGGAGCAGGGCAATGTCGACATCGGCGGCGTTGGCGAGATCAATCTCGCCGTGGCTGGAGCGATAGAAGACATGGCCGCCGACCGGCAGGTAGCTGCGCCAGATGGTGCGCAGCAGCGTCGACTTGCCGGCGCCATTATGGCCGCGCAGCAGCAGGAACTCGCCTTCGTGAAGATCGAAGCTGACGCCTTCGAAGGCGTGCAGCATGCTGTCCAGATGATACATGCGGAAGGTCTTGGTGAGACCCTCGACGCGCAGGAGGGGCGTGGTCGTCATCGGTCTGACCTCAGAGCTTGGCGTGGACGAGTTGCTGGGTGTAGGGGTGCTGGGGGTCCTGGAACACCTGGTCGGCCAGGCCCTGTTCCACCACTTCGCCATGACGCATGACCATGACCCGGTCGGCCATGGTGCGGATGACGCCAAGGTCGTGGCTGACCAGAACCATGGTGATCCTGCGGTCGCGCTGGAGCCTTTTCAGAGTATCGAGCACCAGGGCCTGCACCGAAACGTCGAGGCCGGTGGTCGGCTCGTCGAGCAGAAGCAAGGCCGGTTCGAGCGCAATAGCCTTGGCCAGTTGCACGCGCTGCTGCATGCCGCCGGAAAGCTCGATCGGGCGAGCATCCATGCGGTCGAGCGGAAACTCGGAGGCATCAAGGGCTTCGCGCGCCTTGGACCGCAGCACATCGAAGCTGCGTTCGCCGGCAATCAGCAGGCGCTCGGCGACATTGCCGCTCGAGGAATGCTTCATCAAGAGGCCCAGATGCGGATTCTGATAGACGATGCCGATATGGCGGGCGCAAAGCATGCGGCGCTCATAGCGGGCGAGGTCGAACAGGTTCTGGTCCTCCCGGCCGGGCAGGCGCAGCGCGTAGTCGCCGCTATCCGGGGTGTCTTCAAGGTTCATCATGCGCAGCAGCGTCGACTTGCCCGAGCCGCTTTCGCCCACAATGCCCATGACCTCGCCGGGATAGACGGTCGCATCGACATGGCGGAGGGCGCGGACGTCGCCGAAGCGTTTCGAGATGTCGCGCATCCTGAGGAGGGGTTCAGCCCGCATCAGCCGCGGGGCGGCGCGCTCCAGCGCCGGGCGTCCAAGATCGAGGTTCATGCCGAGAACTCCCCGTTGCGATACCAGGTTTCGCCGATGGCGGTCGGCGCGCCCTCGGTGCTGTTGATGGCCTTGATGCCCAGGTTGCTGTCGCTGACTTCGAAGACCGACCCGCCGCCATCCTGCGGCAACTCGTTCATGAAGAAGCCCGAGACGCCCGAGCGGCGGCAGGTGAGATCGGCATGGTCTTCCACCAGGTAGGGGCGATCGGAGAAGACCAGCGGTTCCACCCGCGTATAGGGCGGCACGGCATAGAGGCGCTTTTCACGCCCGGCCGAGAGAATGGTCAGGTGCCTCGCCATGTTGAGCTTGGGGACATCCCAGCGCGGAATGGGCGAGGGGGTCATGACGTGGCGCCCATTGACCATGGAGGGATAGGCGGCGCCCTGCATGATGCGGCCCTTGCGCACGATCTGTTCGTAAAGCGTGAGCCAGAGCTTGCCGTAGTCGGCATCGGCATGCATCTGCCGGGCGATGGAGATGTTGGGCTCGACCCCGCGCAGCGGTTCGGGATTGGGCACCTGCAGCACCAGAACCTGGTCCTCGCGCATGATCTCTTCGGGCACGCGATGGCGTGACTGCACGATGGTGGCATCGAGCGTGTCCCAGGTCTCCGAGGCGCCCGAGACGCGGGAGATGAAGCGCCGGATCGAGGCGGCGTTGACGCCGTCATCGGCGCCCTGGTCGATGACCTTCACCACCGACGACGGGTTTACCAGCGTCAGCGTTACCTGCAGGCCGCCGGTGCCCCAGCCGCGCGCCATGGGCACTTCGCGGCTGGCATAGGGCATCTGGCAGCCGGGCACTGCGATGGCCTTGAGCATTTTCCGGCGCAGCTCGCGCTTGGCCGAGGCATCGAGGAAGCCATAGCTGGTCGCCGCCCAGTCTTTGGTCAGGGTTGCAAGGCTCATATGACGGGTTCCTCTTCGGGCTCGGCGACAAAGACTTCGCCCTTGGCTTCGGCGGCGGCCTTCTTGGCCTTGGCGTCGCGCATGGCGTCCAGGATCGACTGGAAAGTGACGTAGTGGGGCAGCTTGAAATGAATGCAGAAGCCCGAGGCCTCGACGCTTTCGGTGTGGTAGAGGTAGAATTCCTCGTGCACGGCGGAGCCGACCGGGGCTTCGGCCGAATTGAGATCCAGCGTCGCTGCGGCAATCACCTTGACCTCGTTCCAGCCGAAGGTGGCGGCAAAGCCCAGTTCGAGATAGCCGCCCTTTTCCTTGGACGTGACTTCAGCCT
>CBFGPB010000055.1:0-12265 GCA_965650545.1 uncultured Devosia sp.
TCGCGCGCGCCAAGCGGGAGATCGCGCAGCTGGGCCTGGCCCGCGCCGAGGACATCGTGGATGGCTCAGTGGTGCGCCAGCCCAAGGCCTACCCGGTCTATGACGACGCCTACAAGCTGCATGTCGATACGATTGCCGAGGGCCTGGAAGCCGGCTTCAGCAACCTGCATCTGGCGGGTCGCAACGGCATGCACAAGTACAACAACCAGGACCACGCCATGATGACGGGCATGCTCACGGCCCGCAACATCATGGCCGGCACGATCCAGCACAACGTCTGGACCGTCAACGAGGACGCTGAATATCACGAGGGCGGCGATGCAGGCACTGTCAGGATTGAAGAACGCCTGGTTCCGCGCCGCGTCGCCTGACCGGACCGATATTCCCGCCGAACCCAGCCGGGCGGACACCGTCGTCGCCATTGCGGCGGTGATCCTCTATGCCGTGCTGCAAGTCGCCTTGGTCGTAACCCATGACGCCTGGGTCGACGAAGCCCAAGCCTGGCTGCTTGCCACCAAGTTGACCAACCCGCTCGACTTGCTGATCCTGCCCGGCGAAGGCCACCCGCCGCTCTGGCACTGGCTGCTCCGCAGCATCTCGGCCGTACTCGACTACAACCACGCACGCTATCTCAATACCGGGATCGCCATCCTCAATGCCGTGCTGCTGTACCGGCTGCTGCGCAGCGAGGTCATGCTGCTCGTCCTGATGCTCTTCAGCTTCGCCGTGCTGCAATATTGGGGCTATCACTTCCGCCCCTATCCGCTGGTCTTCACCTGCGTTATCTCGGCCCTCCTGCTCGACCGCGCCAATCGTCCGGTCGCCTCCACCTGGGTTCTGGCACTCGCCTGCGGCCTGCACTTCTTCTGCGGCCTCTTCTTCGCCTTCTGGCTGGTGTGGCAAGCGAGCAAGGGAACGCCTGTCCTCAAGCTCCTGCCGCCTGCCATTCTCGCCGCCCTGTTCGGCGCCTCGGCAATCCTGTCCGGGCTGGGAAACCCCACTGCCGGCCCCGAAACCGGTGACCTCCTGACGGATACGTTCCAGATCCTGAGCTGGGCCGTCATGCTCGAGCCCATCCGCGGACCGCTCACCGCCCTCATCATCGTCGTGGCCCTGATCTTTGCGCTGCGCGATCGTCCGGTCATGTTGGTGACCCTGCTCGCGCTGCTGATCAGCTTTTCGGTCGCGGCAGGCCTGATCTACGGGCGGTCGCCCTGGCACGCTGCGTTCCAGACCATGCTGTGCTTCATCGCCTTCATGGCGGCCGGCATGAACCGCGCCCGGCGATGGGTGCTGATCGCCCTCCTGGTTCCCCAGGTCGCGGTCGGTCTCGTGGTGGTGACCCAGCGCCTCAGCGAACCGGGCTGGGCCAAGGACGACCTCTACGCAATCGTCCGCGCCGATGCCGGAGCGGGATTCAATCCGGAGACCGACCTCGTCGGCTGGCCCGACATGGTCATTCCCGAATGGGCCGCCGAGAACGGCATACGGATGATCAACGGAAACAATGGCCAACTGGCCGACGCGATCGTGTGGCGCGACCACACCCCCAAGGTCGTAGCGCCCTCGGTACTAGCCAAGGCAAGGCCGGTCTGGATGATCTGCATCAGATGCGGACCGGTCCTCGACGCCTTCAGGGCGCAGGGAGCGACGCCGGTGAAGATCGGCGAAAAGGAGAGTATCGACTTCTACGACGCCGCGGCCTTCCGCATTGAATAGTCCAGCGCAAGACTCTCGTTACCAAATCCAAGCATTTGTGCCGATGAAGCGGCGCGCTTAACCCCAACGGATCGGGTTCGGGTCTAGGTTCTCCGCAGATGAAGACGGGAACCATGATGCAAACCACCAAATCCAGGCTCGACTGGGTGGATATGGCCAAGGGCCTGTCCATCTTTCTCGTGGTCACCATGTATTGCGCCGCCAGTGTCGGCGAGGATACCGGACAGGTAGGCTTCCTGCATTGGACCATCGCCTTTGCCACGCCCTTCCGCATGCCGGAATTCTTCGTGCTTTCAGGCCTGTTCCTGAGCCAGGTGATTGACCGGCCCTGGAAAAGCTATGCCGACCGGCGCGTGGTCCACTACGCCTATTTCTATGCGCTCTGGGCCGTGATCCACATCGTCTTCAAGGAAGCGCTGATTGCCCGCGATTTCAGCGGCGCGGCAAGTTCGCTGGCCTGGGCCGTGGTGGAACCCTATGGCGTGCTCTGGTTCATCTACATGCTGGCGGTCTTCGGGCTCGTGGCCAAATTCCTGCACGAGATCAAGGCCTCGGCCTGGGGCGTGCTGGCGGTCAGTGCCATCCTGCAAATGGCCAGCATCCATACCGGCAGCTATCTGATCGACCAGTTCGCCGAGTATTTCGTCTACTTCTATGCTGGCGCCGTGTTTGCGCCACGGATCTTCAAACTGGCCGACTGGTCCGCGGACCATGTCGCGCTGGCACTTGGCGCCCTCGCCGCCTGGGCAGTGGTGAATGCCGTCATGGTATTCTCGCCCGGCTTCGTCATGGATCCGGTGCATATCCAGATGGGCTGGGGCGCCCTGCCCGGCCTCCACCTGATCCTGGCGCTGGCCGGCGCGGCCGCCATCTGCATGGTCGCGGCCATGCTGACCCGCCTGCCCTTCATGGATTGGCTGCGCTGGATGGGATCGAAATCGCTGGTGATCTACGTGGCCTTCGTCCTGCCCATGGGCATTGCGCGCACCGTGTTCCTGCGGCTGGGTCTGGATGAGCCGAACCTTTTGAGCCTTCTCACCATGGCAGTCGCCATCGTTTCGCCGCTGGCCCTGTGGTGGATCGTGCAGAAGACCGGCTTCGGGCGCTTCCTGTTTGAACGTCCCGCCTGGGCGCACCTGCCTGGCACGCGGCCGCGGTCGTCTGCCCAGCCTGCCCCCGCCGAATAGAAAGGGCCGGTCGATGGACCGGCCCATTTTCATTGGCCGTTGCGAGCCGCTCAGTCGGGCGCACGGAAGATCGTGGGCACGATCGGCCTTATGCGGGGCTGCGGCGTTGCCGGGCGCGGCTCGGGCTTCATGTCGCTGAGCAAATGCGCCTTGCCATCCTTGCCGCGGACGGTCATCGGCCTGGCCTCGGGTGGTGTCTGTTGCTGCATGGTCGGCCTCCCTGTGACAGTGTGCGAGAGCAACGGTCCCATGGCCGTCACAGTTCCACCTTTGCGCCACATTGAGCTGCCAATTCGCGCGGGAAGCAGCCGAGCCCCTTGCCTTTTGGAGCAAGACTCACCACAAGGGCCTCGCGCATCCCTGACAGACGAAAAAGGATAGACCGATGAAGGCCGCCGTCATCGTGTTTCCGGGCCTCAATCGTGACCGCGACATGATCGCGGCGCTGACCAAGATCGGGGGCGTCAAGCCAGCGGTCGTCTGGCACCAGGATGCCGATATTCCCGATGCCGACCTGATCGTCATCCCCGGCGGCTTCTCCTATGGCGACTATCTGCGCTGCGGCGCCATCGCTGCCCGCTCCCCCATCATGGACAAGCTGCGCGAGCGCGCTGCCAAGGGTGTCAAGGTCCTCGGCGTCTGCAACGGCTTCCAGATCCTTATCGAGGCAGGGCTTCTGCCCGGCGCGCTGATGCGCAATACCTCGCTCAAATTCGTCTGCCGCGAGGTCAAGCTCGAAGTCGTCAATGCCGAGACCGACTTCACCCGGGGCTACGCCAAGGGCCAGATCATCCGCTGCCCGGTGGCCCATCACGATGGCAATTACTTTGCCGATGCCGAGACGCTCAAGCGTATCGAGGGCGAAGGCCGCGTGGCCTTCCGCTACGCCGAGGGCACCAATCCCAACGGCTCGATCCACGACATTGCCGGCATCTTCAACGAGCAGAAGAATGTGCTGGGCCTGATGCCGCACCCGGAAAACCTGATCGAAGCCGCGCATGGCGGCGATGATGGGCGGGCCCTCTTCGCGTCGGTCCTCAAGCAGGTGGCGTGACGAACAGGGCATGCTCAAACCAGCGCTGACATGGGCGGGACTGCTGCTCGGCGTCGTGGCGCTGGGGCTGCAATTCGCGATCTCCATCCCGGCCTACATGGCCAATGGCATGAGCCTGCCTGAAGCGCTGGTGCAGTTCTTCAGCTTCTTCACCATCCTCACCAACCTCACCATCACGCTGATCTATCTCTCGGAGCTGGCCGCCTGGGCCGGGCTTGGCTGGTTCCGCAAGCCGGCAACCCGCGCCATGATGGCGGGCGTCATGGCGCTGGTGATGATCTTCTATCACGTCATGCTGCGCCCCATCTGGCAGCCAGAGGGGCTGTTCCTCGTCTGCGACTACCTGCTGCATTACGCGGCGCCGCTGCTCTATATGGCCTGGTGGGCGACCACGCAGCGACACGGCGCGCTGGACTATCCTGCCGTGCCCGCCATGCTGGTGCCGCCGCTGATCTACCTGGCCTATGTCATGGCGCGCGGCGCGATCACCAACGCCTACCCCTACCCCACGCTCAATGCATTCGAACTGGGCTATGGGCAGGTGGCCATCAACGTGACGATGGTCGCTCTCGGCCTCGCCATTCTATACCTCATCACCATCGGTATCGACCGGGCGCTGGCGCGCCGGGCTGCCACCACCTGATCTCCTCCCGGGACTGCCTCTGATGACCCTTCGCAACGACATCGCCATCACCCCCGAACTGGTCGCCAGCCATGGCCTCAAGCCCGATGAGTACCAGAAGATCCTCGACCTGATCGGGCGCGAGCCGACCTATACGGAGCTGGGCATTTTCTCGGCCATGTGGAACGAGCATTGCTCGTACAAGAGCTCGAAAAAGTGGCTGCGCACCCTGCCCACCAAGGGGCCGCGCGTCATCCAGGGACCGGGCGAGAATGCCGGCGTCGTCGATATCGGCGATGGGCAGGCGATCGTCTTCAAGATGGAATCGCACAACCACCCCAGCTTCATCGAGCCCTATCAGGGCGCGGCGACCGGCGTCGGCGGCATCCTGCGCGACGTCTTCACCATGGGTGCCCGCCCTGTTGCGGCGATGAATGCACTGCGCTTCGGCGATCCGAGCCATGAAAAGACCCGCCACCTGGTCAATGGCGTGGTGGCCGGCGTTGGCGGCTATGGCAACAGCTTCGGCGTACCGACCGTTGGCGGTGAAGTCGAGTTCGACGCGCGCTACAATGGCAATATCCTGGTCAACGCCTTCGCTGCGGGCCTGGCCGACACCGACAAGATCTTCTATTCCAAGGCCGAAGGCGTCGGTCTTCCCGTCGTCTATCTGGGCGCCAAGACCGGCCGCGACGGTGTCGGCGGCGCCACCATGGCCTCGGCCGAGTTCGGCGACGACATCGAGGAAAAGCGCCCCACCGTGCAGGTTGGCGACCCGTTCACCGAAAAGCGCCTGCTCGAAGCCTGCCTTGAACTGATGGCCACCGGTGCCGTCATCGCCATCCAGGACATGGGCGCGGCCGGCCTCACCTGCTCCGCCGTCGAAATGGGTGCCAAGGGCGACCTCGGCATTGAGCTCGACCTCGACAAGGTGCCGGTGCGCGAGGCCCATATGACGGCCTATGAAATGATGCTGTCGGAAAGCCAGGAGCGCATGCTCATGGTGCTGCATCCGGACAAGGAAGCGGTCGCCCGCAAGGTCTTCGAAAAGTGGGAACTCGACTTCGCCACCGTCGGCCACACCACCGATGACCTCCGCTTCCGCGTCATCTGGCAGGGCGATGAGGTCGCCAACCTGCCGATCAAGGAACTGGGCGACGAAGCCCCTGAATATGACCGCCCCTGGATCGAACCCAAGGTTCCGGCTGCCCTCGCCAAGTCCGACGTGCCGCAGATGGACGTTGCCGAGGCGCTGCTGGCGCTGGTCGGCGGCCACCAGTGCTCCTCGCGCCGCTGGGTCTATGAGCAATATGACACCCTGATCCAGGGCAATACCATGCAGCGCCCGGGCGGCGATGCCGGCGTCATCCGCGTCGAGGGCCATGACACCAAGGGCCTCGCTTTCTCGTCCGACGTCAATCCGCGCTACTGCGAAGCCAATCCCTATGAGGGCGGCAAGCAGGCCGTGGCTGAATGCTGGCGTAACCTGACGGCTACCGGTGCGGAGCCACTGGCCGCGACCGATAACCTCAACTTCGGCAATCCCGAGCGCCCGGAAATCATGGGCCAGTTCGTCAAAGCCATCGAGGGCATCGGCGACGCTTGCCGCGCGCTCGACTTCCCGATCGTCTCGGGCAATGTCAGCCTCTACAACGAAACCAACGGCCGCGGCATCCTGCCGACCCCGACCATTGGCGGGGTTGGCCTGCTACCGGAGTGGACGCAGAGCGTCGGCATTGGCTTTGTGGCCGAGAACCAGCCGATCCTGCTCATTGGTGGCCCCGCCGAGCGGGGTACGCACCTGGGCCAGTCGATCTACCTGCGCGACCTCTTCGGCCGCCGCGATGGCGACGCCCCGCATGTCGACCTTGCTGCTGAACGCAAGACAGGCGACTTCGTGCGCAAGCTGATCCGTTCCGGCGTCGTCACCGCCTGCCACGATCTTTCCGACGGCGGTCTCGGCGTCGCATTGGCCGAAATGGCCATTGCCGGCGGCATCGGCGCTACCGTGACCGATGTCGAGGGCAATGACCCCATCCTCACCTTCTTCGGCGAAGACCAGGGCCGTTATCTCGTGACGCTCAACCTCGACCCGCAGGGCGATGAAATCGCGGCCCTCTGGAAGGAGGCGGAATCGCTTGGAATCTTTGCACCCTGGATCGGGACGACCGGTGGCACCACCCTCACCTTGGGTAGTGCACCCCCCGTCGCAGTGGCCACGCTGCGCGGCGCGCATGAAAGCTGGTTCCCCAGCTATATGAACGGCTAGGCTGGCCTTTCCGGCGCCCTGCCATATGATCGCCGTTCTTTGGAGTGCTTTGCTCACTCCATCGAACGGCGTTTTCTTTCAGGAGTAGATGATGAAGCAAGCAGCATTGGCAGGACTTGCCGTACTGGGCCTCGTCCTCTGCCCCAGCCTCGCTGCGGCGCAAAGCGTCAACGTCACGCGCTCAATCCTGCCCGACAGCCCCTATACGCTGATCTTTCCCGAACCGATGATCGTGGCCGGCAACAGCATGGAGCCGGTCATGGTGACGATCAACCATCCCGGAGCGCCGCTGCAATGCGACATGTCGGTGGTGCCAGTGGAGGATACCGGCTGGACCGCGGAAGGTGCGCTCGGCGCGCTCAACGATGCCGATATCGCCGCGTCATGGTCCGAAATCATGCCCGGCTTCGCGCTCACCAGCAAAGGCACCGTGCCCTACCAGGATGCGACCGCGCTCATCTATGATGGCAGCAGCCCGGAATCGACCATGGGTGTTCCACTGACCGTGGTGCACACCGAGACAGTCTCCAATGGGCGCGGCTATGTGCTCGATTGCCTCTACGCCACGGCAGAGGCGGAACGGGCGCGTCCCATCGTCGATTTCATCATCGCCAATTTCGCCACCCGTTCCGATGCCGATTGCTGCATCGGTGCCGAGGTCGCTCCCGAAGAAGAGACCAGTCCGGCCCAATAGGGCTGGTTGAAGCCGCCCCTTCCGCGTGCCATATCAATGACATTGCCCCGGACCTTCCGGGCATTGTTCCAGACAAGCGGGAGACAGCACATGCCCATGGACGCAAGCGAAATCGAGCGCCGCATCAAGGCTGCCCTGCCCGATGCGGAAGTGGAAATCCGGGACCTCGCCGGCGACGGTGACCACTGGGCCGCAGCCGTGAAATCCGAGCAGTTCCGCGGCAAGACGCGCGTGCAGCAGCACAAGCTGGTCTATGACAGCCTCCAGGGCGACATGGGTGGCGCCTTGCACGCCTTGGCCCTGCAAACCAGCGTACCGGACTGACCCCGCGTGTCGAGCCTGCGCGATTCGCTCGACCTGATCCGCATGGTGCGGCCCGAGGCCGGCACCGCAGCCATTGACCACGAAATTCAGGCCGAGCGTGCCAGCTCGCTCGGCGCAGCTGAACGCCGGGTCATCGAGACCCTGGCCGGGCTGCAATCTGGCGAAGACCGTCCGCGCCGGCTGTCCGAAGCGCAACAGGCCGTCTGGGCCTATTTCGTGCAGCGCGAACTGATCGGCTTCCGCCGGCATGCCGACGTGATCCGGGACCTGGGCATCCCGGTGGAAGTGCTGAACGGCTTGGGGGCCATTCCGGCAAAGAGAAAATGAGGCAAGAGAGCTGCCGCTTTTGCCGGGACAATCACCTCTTGACCGACGATCCGGTGCACCACACGCAGCATTTCTACGTCCTGCTGAGCAATGACGCGGCTCTTCCAGCGGCAACATTGGTCATTCCCCACCGCCACAGCCAGTCTCCTTTCGAAATGACCCAGGAGGAGTGGGCGGACCTGCCCAATGCCCTGGCTGCTGCCCGCACTGCACTCGAACGCTTCGCTCCGGAGGGATACAACATCGGCTGGAATGTCGGAGCTCTGGCCGGCCAGACCGTCTTTCACACCCATATGCATGTCATTGCCCGCCGATCCGGCACGACCATGGACGGCAGGGGCATCAGGCATGCATTCAAGAATATGCCCCCAGAGGATCGGACATGACCCGCGCCCTGGTATTCGACGTCGATGGCGTCCTCGTGCACGGCTACCACGCCAAGCCAGAACGCACACGGCGATGGGACGAGAACCTGCTCGCCGATCTCGGGGTCGACCCGGACCAGTTCCGCGAAGAGTTCATCTTCGACATCTTCATCACCCGGGTCGTGACCGGGAAGATGTCCTTGATCGAGGCGCTCGACAGGCGGCTGCCGGGTCTGGGCTACAGGGGCTCGTCCATGGCCTTTGCCCAATACTGGCTGGCCAATGACAGCCAGCTCAACACCGAGCTGCTCGACGCCATCCGGCGGCTTAAGGCGCGGGATGACGTCCGGCTCTTCATCGCCACCAATCAGGACCACATGCGGGCCCAGTGGCTTTGGCAGACCATGGGTCTCAGCGAGGTCTTCGAGGACATCTTCTATTCGGCCCGCATTGGCATGACCAAGGCGCACAAGGGCTTCTTCGCCTTCGCCGATGCGCGCATGGGTGGGACGGACGGCAAGTCGCTGTTTTTCGACGATACGCAGAAGGTCATAGACATGGCGCACAAGGCGGGCTGGGAAGCCGTGCTGTTCGACACCAATGCCCAGTTCTTCGATCACCCATGGGTGAAGGCGCGGCTGTAGCATCCGCGCCGCACTCGACAGAACCCCGCTCCTATCCTATTTAGAGGGCAAATTCAGCCGGCCCTTGAACCCGGATTTTTGAAAGGCTCCTCCCATGACCGACATCAACGCCTTCATCGACGACAAGGTGAAGAACAACGACGTTTTCCTCTTCATGAAGGGTTCGCCGGATTTCCCCCAGTGCGGTTTCTCCGGCCAGGTCGTGCAGATTCTCAACTATCTCGGCGTCGACTATTCCAGCGCCAACGTGCTCGAAAGCGATGAGCTGCGCGAGGGCATCAAGGCCTATACCAACTGGCCGACCATTCCCCAGCTCTACGTCAAGGGCGAGTTCATCGGCGGCGCCGACATCGTGCGCGAGATGTTCCAGTCGGGCGAGCTGCAGAGCCACCTGCAGCAGGCCGGCGTCGCGGTCAAGCAAAGCGCCTGAGCGCCTCAAGCCTGAATCAATTCTGGAGGGTCTGGCCTTAAGTGGCCGGACCCTTTGCGCTTTTGGCAACCGGTTGGTAGCGACTCCCAAACCCCTCCCCAACCACCGCGCCGCCCTCGGACTTGATCCGAGGGCCAGTTCGAATAATCGCGATGTTGGGAATGGTCCTCGGGTCAGGCCCGAGGACGGCATTGCGGGTGTGGATAGCGTCGCGCAACGCTGGCTTCCATCACCAACTCTGATCGGGCCCATCAGCTTTTATCGTTTTGCGTGATGGCTTGCCGGGCGTAGATTGTTCGCACAATCCCCGCTGAGACTCCCGCCATGTCCGTCACCGCCGCACGCCCTGCCGTTCCGCTTCCGCTCGTCATCATCGCGGGCTGCATCATCGCGGCCATCGGATTCGGCACCCGCGGCTCGTTCGGCCTCTTCACCCTGCCGGTGACCGAGGATCTTGGTCTGACGCGTGAGCAGTGGGGCATGGCCATGGCCGTGCAGAACCTGGTCTGGGGCATGACCCAGCCCTTTGCCGGTGGCATGGCCGACAAATACGGCTCCGCCCGCGTGCTGGCTTTCGGTGGGCTGATCTACGCGGCTGGCCTGCTTGGCATGGCCTTCTCGCCCGATACGCTGACCATGACGCTCACGGCCGGCGTTGTTACAGGGGTCGGCATTGCGGTCGCCTCTTTCGGCGTCGTCATGGCCGCCTTCGGCCGTGCCGTCCCGGCGGAGAAGCGCAGCTTCGTTTTCGGCATCGCCACCGCGGCCTCGTCGGCCGGCCAGTTCATCTTCGCCCCGCTTGGCCAGGGCTTCATTTCCACCTTTGGCTGGCAGATGGCGCTGGTCTGGATTGCCGTCATCCTGATGCTGATCGTTCCGCTCTCGACCGCCCTGCGCGGCCGCACCGAGTCGGCGCCCGGCGAAGCCGACCTGCCCTTCATGCAGGCCCTGTCACGCGCCTGGGGCTATGGCTCCTACCGGCTGCTGGTGATCGGTTTTTTCGTCTGCGGTTTCCACCTCGCCTTCATCAACGTCCACATGCCCGCCTACCTGGTGCAATGCGGCCTGTCGCCGGAAGTGGGCAGTTGGACCATTGCCGTCATCGGGCTCTTCAACATCGTGGGCTCGCTGCTTTCGGGCTGGCTGGGCAGCCGCCTGCCAAAGCAGATGCTGCTCGCCTCGATCTACTTCCTGCGCGCACTGTTGATTGCCGCCTTCCTGCTGATCCCGGTCAGTGAAGTCACCGCCTATGCCTTCGCTGCCGGAATGGGCCTGCTCTGGCTGTCGACCGTGCCGCTGACCGCAGGCCTGGTCACCCTGTTCTTCGGTCCGCGCTACATGGGCATGCTCTACGGCATCGCCTTCTTCAGTCACCAGGTTGGCTCATTCGTCGGTGTCTGGCTGGGCGGCGTGGTCTATGACCAGACCGGCGCCTATGACCTCGTGTGGTATCTGGGCATCCTCCTGGGCCTGGCGTCGGCGGCCATCCACATTCCCATCAACGAGCGCAGCGCAACCAATTTTGCCCTGAAGCCTGCCTGACCGGCGGGCCCCTTCTATCGGCCTTTGCCGATTGAAGGGTTGCCAAACAGGTTCAACAGGTTCATGGTCCGGCCATTCCTTTCGGCCGGTTCCCTGTCGGCTTTGACGAGTTTCAATCATGTCAGATCACTTCACGCGCGTTCTCTCGCGCCCTGAATTCATTGCCCTCATGGCTGCGTTGATGGCCCTCAACGCCTTGGCTATCGACGTCATGCTGCCCGCCCTGCCCTATATGGGCGAGGCCCTGGGCATACCCAACGAGAACGAACGCCAGTTCGTGGTCACCTCCTATATGCTGGGCATGGGCATTGCGGTTTTGGCCTTTGGGCCGCTGACCGATCGCTTCGGTCGCCGCGCGCCTCTCTTGGTCGGCGTGGGCATCTATGTGGTCGCGGCCATCGTCGCCGCCTTCGCGCCCAGCTTCGCCATCCTGCTGGCGCTGCGCTTCATCCAGGGCATGGGCGCAGCCAGCGTGCGCGTTATCGCCACCGCAGTCGT
Organism: uncultured Devosia sp.; assembly: GCA_965650545.1. Taxonomy (GTDB): domain Bacteria; phylum Pseudomonadota; class Alphaproteobacteria; order Rhizobiales; family Devosiaceae; genus Devosia. Next base: position 11,676 of record CBFGPB010000055.1, read on the forward strand.
GCGCGATCGCTATTCCGGCCGCGAAATGGCCGAGGTCATGTCGCTGACCTTCATGGTGTTCATGGCCATCCCGATCATAGCGCCGGGTGTCGGTCAGGTGCTGCTGCTGACAGGACCATGGCAATCGATCTTCATCTTCATGGGCCTGCTGGCCCTGGCCTTTTGGCTGTGGACATATTTCCGCCTGCCCGAGACACTGCCTGTCGACAAGCGCCGCCCGCTGAGCCTAGCCGGCGTGGTCGATGGCTTCCGCATTGTCTTCACCAACCGCGTTGCCATTTCCTATGGCCTTGCAGGCATGTTCCTGTTTGGCGCGCTGTTCGGCTTCATCACCTCGGCCCAGCAGATTTACGTCGACATTTACGGGCTGGGGGTCTGGTTCCCCGCTGCTTTCGCCGCCATGGCGGGGCTGATGGCGGTGTCGTCCTTCACCAATTCGCGGGTCGTGCGGCGGCTGGGCATGCGGCGCTTGTCGCATGGTGCCATGCTGACCTTCACCGGCGTTTCCGCCATCTGGCTGGCCTTCGCGCTCTCGGGCTTCCTGCCGCTCTGGCTGTTCTTCGGCCTTCTGTGCATCATCATGTTCTCCT
>CBFGPB010000056.1:0-12264 GCA_965650545.1 uncultured Devosia sp.
ACTGATCCATTCGCCCCTATCGCGCGTCCCACCAGTGAAAAGCCCGCCGAAGCGGCGCCCGCCTCGAGCACCAGCACCTTTGTCGCCGCAGCCCGCCGCGCCCAGCGCGCCAAGCAGGAAGACGCCAAGCCGGCCGAGAGCAATTCCATCATTGCCCGGGCGCTGAGCCGGGTCCGGGCCCGCAAGGACGATGAGGCCGGCACGCCCAAGGCGGCCCCCGAGGCAGTGGCTCCCGAGGCCCGGCAGCCGCGCCGCGCCGAAAAGCCCAAGGTTAAACCTGCGGAGGCGGCCAAGCCGGCCGTGGCGCCGACCCTGCCCGAGGCTGTCGACGAGCGCCCCAGCTTCCTCGCCCGCAATCGCCGGCCGCTGCTTCTGGCGGCGACGCTGGTCGCGGTGTCGATGCTGGCGCTCAATCTGGTCATGCAGCGCATGAATGCTTCGGCGCCCGCCGCGACCAATGCTGTCAGCGCCCCGGCGGCCACCGCCAATCCTCCCGCTTCGGACGATCAGTCTGCCGTGGTGCCGCCCCGCGTGATCGACATGGTCGACGTAACGGCCACCGGATCGATCAATCCAGGTGAACCGATGAGCTTTGCGCGGGCGACCAGCCTGGCGCCGTCGACGCCGATGCCCCCCACGCTCAAGGCGGATAGCGGACGCATCGCCCTGGCCTCAACCCCGGAGGCCGAGGCCCCCGCCGTGACCGGCTCGATCGCGCCTGCCGCAGAAGTGCCGACGCCGGTCGAGACATTTGACCTGCCGCCCGAGGCCGTCGGGCCGATCGAGTTGCGCCAGGCCGCCGCCAATGGCAATGCAAGGGCGCAATTCGAGGTCGGCGCCATCTTCACCGAAGGCCGGGCGCTGGAAAAGAACCTCGAAGAGGCCGCACGCTGGTATGAGCGCTCGGCGGCGCAGGGCTTCGTTCCGGCGCAGTACCGGCTCGGCAATCTCTATGAAATGGGTTCGGGGGTCGAGAAGAACCTCGAGCAGGCGCGGCTCTGGTATCAGCGCAGCGCCGAGGCCGGGCATCGCATGGCAATGCACAACCTGGCGGCGCTCTATGCGGGCGGCGAGATGGGTGAGCAGCAGTTCGAGCTGGCTGCGGAATGGTTCGGCAAGGCGGCCGAGCGCGGCATGACCGACAGCCAGTTCAACCTGGGCATGCTCTATGCCCGCGGGCTGGGCGTCGAACAGGATTTCGAGCAGTCGTATAAGTGGTTCGCATTGGCCGCGATGAGCGGGGACCAGGATGCCGCCAAGGCGCGCGACGACATCGCCAAGTCGCTGTCGGCAGAAGCGGTCAGCCGCATCGGCGACGAAGTCGCCGCCTGGAGAATGCAGCCGGTCGACCTGGCAGCCAATTTCGCGCCCATCGGCACCTGGTCGGAAACCTTCGACCCCGGCGAGGCCATTGCCAATCGCGACGTCATCGCCAAGGTGCAGCAGGCCCTGACCAAGCTCGGGTTCGATGTGGGCACAGCTGACGGTGTGGCGGGCCCCAAGACCCAGGAGGCCATCAAGGCCTTCGAGCGGGCCACGGGCATGAGCGAAGTCGGGGCCATCAATCCACGGCTCCTCGCAGTTCTGGGAAGCCAGCCGGTTTAGTACCTATTCGGGTTTGACACCGTCACAAGCCGGACGTAAGCCCAAATCATAAAAGTACTCCCGGCGGCCGCCGGCCTTACCTCTTGTTGACGGACCATCCTTTAGGATGGCCCGCCAAGACGCTTTTTACGGGACACCAGGATCTTGCAGATCTATCTGCCGATCGCCGAGCTTTCCGTGAACCTCTTCTTTCTCGTGGGGATCGGAGGGGCAGTCGGCTTTTTGTCCGGCCTGTTCGGCGTCGGTGGCGGGTTCCTTCTGACCCCATTGCTGATCTTTTCGGGCGTGCCGACGGCCGTAGCCGTCGCCTCGGTCACCGGCCAGGTGGTGGCCGCCTCCACGTCCGGCGCCCTCAGTCACTACCGCCGTGGCGGCGTCGACCTGCATCTGGCGCTCTACCTCGTGCTGTCCGGCATTCTGGGCGCCTTTGGCGGCGTGGCCGCATTTGACCTGTTGCGGGACGCCGGCCAGCTTGACCTCGTCATTGCCCTGGGCTTTTTGGTGCTGCTCGGCTTTGTCGGCGTGCTGATGCTGCAGGAGTCGGTGCGGGCCCTGCTCAAGCGCCGCCAGGGCGTGGTGGTGCGCGAGCGCCTGCCCAACCAGCACAGCTGGATCCACGGCCTACCCATGCGCGTCCGCTTCAAGAAGAGCCGGCTCTATATCAGCGTCCTGCCGGTGCTGATCATCGGCCTCTTCATCGGCTTTGTCGGTTCGCTCCTGGGCATTGGCGGCGGCTTCATCATGGTGCCGGCGCTGGTCTACCTGCTGCGCGTGCCCGGCAATGTCGTCATCGGCACGTCGCTGGCGCAGGTGGTGGCGATGATGGCCGCCACAACCATCCTCCATGCCGTGCAAAGCCAGAGCGTCGACATTCTCCTCGCCTTTTGTCTGATGGTGGGCGGGGTGGCCGGCGCCCAGTTCGGCGCCGCCGCCGGCAAGCACCTGCGCGGCGAACAGTTGCGCGGCCTTCTCGCCCTCCTGGTCCTGGCCGTCGCCATCCGCTTCGGCCTGTCGCTCGTGCTTACCCCCAATGACGTCTACTCGATGGCGGTGGGGAGCCTGGCGCAATGATCCGCCTCCTCGCCGCGCTCGCCCTGATTGTCGCGACGGCACTGCCGGCCAGCGCCGAACGGCTGTTCTCCAGTGTGTCGAACGAAGTGGTGCAAATCACCTCCAGCTTCGATGGTGAACGGCTGACGTTTTTCGGGGAGATCGCCCCCGATGCCGGTGCGACCCAGAAATTCGTCGAGGGCCCGTTTCACATCGTGGTGGTGGTGCTGGGCCCTACGCAGGACCGCGTGGCCCGCAAGAAGACCAACAATTTCGGCATCTGGCTCAATACCGAGCAGGTCGCGTTCAAGGGCTTTCCGAGCTATTTCCATGTGCTGTCGAGCGCCAGGCTGCGCGACATCACCGATGTGAATACGCTGACCACCAATTTCATCCTGCCCGAATCCCACGCCATTTCGCCCAATGCCGCCGGCTGGTGGCAAACGCTGACTTTTGGCCGGGAACTGATCCGGCTGATGACCGAGGAGGGCCTGTTCGGCGAGCAGGAGACCGGCGTGCGTTTCCTCTCCGAGACCTTTTATCAGGCGCAGTTGACGCTGCCGAGCAATGCCCCGCCCGGCCCCTATATTGCCCAGACCTATGTGTTCAAGAATGGCGAGATCATCGCGCGCAAATCCGACGGCTTTGCCGTGCGCAAGATCGGCTTCGAACGCTTCCTGGCGCTTTCTGCGGTGCAGATGCCGCTCCTCTATGGCCTGGCCTGCGTGGCCCTGGCGCTGGTCACCGGCTGGCTGGGCGGTGTGCTGTTCCGCAGATAGCCGATCCTATCCGACCACCAACCGCTTGACCGGCACTGGATAGGTGCGGTCACGCCCCAGCATGACCACTTCCAGCGCTGGCCAATGGAAGAGGCCGAAAAAGGCCTGCGACAAGATATTGAGGGCGCCCGTGGAACTGCCATAGGCGGGCAGGATCAGCAGGCGATTGTCATGGACGAAGCACGGTTTTCTGGTTGCGCGGCCCTCCATGGCGATGCGTGCCGCCGGGTGGAGATGGCCCGCGACCAGGCCGGTCCGCCCCTTTTTCGGCTCGTGCGTGAAGTGGAGGCCTTCGAGCTCGATGTCCGGCAGGCAGGTGCCGCCGATCGCGTGAGGCGCCGGATCGTGATTGCCGGAGAGCCACAGGCACTCCACCGCCTCGGTGAGCGCGTCGAGCCGCATACGGTCGGCGGGCGTGAGCCATGAGGCCGCTTCGGGTCGATGAAAACTGTCGCCCAGGGCGATGAGGCGCGTGGCCCCGGTGCGCCGCAGGTCGGTTTCGAGCCGCGTCAGCGTCATGGCCGTATCATAGGGCGGCAGCATCTGCCCGCGCCGGGCAAAGCTCGCCATCTTCTCGAAATGGAGGTCTGCTACCAGCAGGGTTTCGCGGGCCCGCCAATAGAGCGCGCCTGAGGGCAGAGGCTCGAAATTGTGGCCGGCAAAGCGGAGCAATTGGGTTTCCGGAATGGGGAGAGAGTGAGCGGCGTTGTTCATATAGGATTTCATCGTCCCTTTGGCACGCTACAGCCACCATTTCTGCACCGCCCTCGGGCCTGACCCGAGGGCCTTTCGCAACGACCGCAAGAGCACCGGCATGCTTTGCAAGTGGCCCTCGGGTCGAGCCCGAGGGCGGAGCGGTGGTTGGGTACTCAGCGTTCGCCCACAGCTTCCCTGAGAAGCTCCTCGGCTGCATCAGCCATAGCTGATTCCCGCGCTTCGCCGAAAATCGGTTCCTTGCCGATGTCGAGCATGACCGGTACGGCGAGCGGAGAAATCTGGTGCAGGGGCTTGTGGACGATGTGGTGGCGGATGCGGCTGAGCATATGACCCAGGCGCTCGATGTCGAGCAGGCCGCGCGCGGCGTCGCGGCGCGTGGCTTCGATGAGGATATGGTCGGGCTCGTGCTGGTAGAGCACGTCGTAGATGATGTCCGAGCTCATGGTGATCTGCCGCCCGGTCTTTTCCTTGCCGGGATGGCGGCGCTCGATCAGCCCGGCAATGATGGCGCAGTTGCGGAAAGTGCGCTTCATCAGCGCGCTCTCGTCCAGCCAGGCCTCGAGATCGTCGCCCAGCATGTCCTCGGCAAAGAGCTCGTCGAGCGAAAGACGATTGGTGCGGATGAGGGCCGAGAGGTCACCCAGTCCCCAGATGGCCAGGGCATACTCGCTCGCGACGAAGCCCAGCGGCCTTGCCCGCATGCGTTCGAGCCGGCGGGTGAGAAGCATGCCCAGGGTCTGGTGTGCCAACCGTCCCTCGAAGGGATAGCAGACCATGAAATGCTGCGTTCCGCGTGGAAAGGTTTCGACCAGCAGGCTGTCGCGGCGCGGCAGGACGGAGAGATCGCGCTGCAGGCGGAGCCAGTCGCTGACCTGGTCGGGCAATTTGTGCCAGTCGCCGGGGGTGTCCATGATGCGGCGCACGCGCTCGGCGAGGTAAGTCGAGAGCGGGAACTTGCCGCCCATATAGGATGGGATTTTCGGATTGCTGGCAAAGGCGCGGGAGACGAAAGCCTCATTGTCCTTCATACCCTCGAAAGCGACGATTTCGCCGCCGAACATGAAGGTGTCGCCCAGTGACAGCGTGCCGAAGAAATACTCCTCCATCTCGCCCAGCACGCGGCCGCCCGCGCCGATGGGGCCGGTGGTGCGCCCCTGCTTGAGGCCGCGCGCCCGCACCAGCCGCACGCGGACCATGGGCTCTTCGATGATGGTGCCGATGTTGAGCCGGTATTGCTGGGCGACGGCAGGATTGGCGATGCGCCATTTGCCATCGGCGGTCTGCTTGAGACGCGCGTAGCGTTCGTAGGCGCGCAGCGCGTAGCCGCCGGTGGCGACGAAATCGAGTACCTTATCGAACTTGTCGCGGGTGAGGTCACGATAGGGCCAGGCGCGAAGGATTTCGGCATAGAGGTCGTCGGCCAGAAAGGCGTCGGCGCAGGCCATGCCGAGCATATGCTGGGCCAGCACGTCATAGCCGCCGGGCAGCGGGTCTTCGCTGTCCTGATGGCCCTCGGCCACGGCCTCGACCGCCGCCTCGCATTCGAGCACTTCGAAACGATTGGAGGGCACCAGCAGGGCACGCGAGGGTTCATCGAGCCGGTGATTGGCGCGGCCGATGCGCTGCAGCATGCGCGAAGAGCCCTTGGGGGCGCCGACCTGCACGACGAGGTCGACATCGCCCCAGTCGATGCCCAGGTCGAGCGTGGACGTGCAGACCACGGCCTTGAGCCGGCCCGAGCCCATGGCGGCTTCGACCTTGCGCCGCTGCTCGACCGAGAGCGAGCCGTGGTGGAGGGCAATGGGCAGCATGTCCTCGTTGATGTTCCACAGACCCTGGAACAGCAGTTCGGCCTGCGAGCGAGTATTGACGAAGAGCAGCGTGGTCTTGTGCCGCTTTATCGTCTCGTAGAGTTCGCGATGGGCGTAGACGGCCGAGTGACCGGCCCAGGGCAGGCGTTCCTCGGTTTCGAGGATGTGCAGCTCGGGCGGCGCGCCGCCGACCATGCGCAGGAGGTCTGTGCGTCCCTGCGGATGGGGCTGGGCGATCCAGTCACGCAACAGGTCCGGCCGCGCCACGGTGGCCGAAAGCGCGGTGATGCGCAGGCCGGGAGACAATTTGGCCAGCCGTGCCAGGCCAAGCGAGAGGAGGTCGCCGCGCTTGGAGGTGACGAGGGCGTGCAACTCGTCGAGAACGACGCGCCTGAGCGACCCGAACATCAGCTCGGCCTGCGGATGGGAGATCAGCAGGGCCAGCTGTTCGGGGGTCGTCAGCAGGACGTGCGGCGGCTTGACCCTTTGGCGGGCCCGCTTGGATGCCGGGGTGTCGCCGGTGCGCGCTTCCACGCGGATGGGCAGATGCATCTGCGATATGGGCGTCGACAGATTGCGCTCGACGTCGACGGCCAGGGCCTTGAGGGGCGAGATGTAGAGGGTGTGGAGGCCCTCGAAGTCGCCGGTGACGAGATCAGTCAGCGTCGGCAGGAAGCCGGCCAATGTCTTGCCCGCGCCGGTCGGGGCAATCAGCAGCTGGCTGGCGCCGGATTGGTATGACGCCAGAACATCGAGCTGATGCTGCCGCGGCGCCCAGCCGCGGGCGGCGAACCAGTCGGCAATGACAGGGGGAAGAACGAAACCGGACACCAGTCACCTGCTGCAAATCAGCGCCGAGCCTATATGATCGAACGCAACGAAACCAAGGGAGGGAACGGGCGTGCCCGAGACCATTCACCTCACCCCGCAGAACGTCCTGTCGCGGCTGGTGCCGCATATCCTCGAGATGGAAAGCCGGGCTGATGGCAAGCGCATCGCCATTGGCATTGCCGGAGGGCCGGGAACGGGCAAGTCGACACTGGCGGCGGAGCTGGTGGCCATGCTCAATGCCGTGAGGCCCGGCAGCGCGGCGCTGGTGCCCATGGATGGCTTCCATATGAAGCATGCCAAGATCGAGGCCATGGGGGAGACCCACCGCAAGGGGGCGCCGCATACATTCGAGGGCGCGGCCTTTGTCAGCTTCCTCCATCACCTCAAGCATGCGACCGAGCCGGTCAGCGGACCGGGCTATAGCCGCAAGATCGAGGATACCGTGGACGGCGCCTTCACGGTTGGTCCGGATGTGAAGGTGCTGGTGGTCGAGGGCAATTACCTGCTGCTGACCCAGGGGCCCTGGGCCGGGGTGAAATCGCTGCTCGACTATGCCGTCTTCATCCATGTGCCGCGCGAACTGGTGCGGACCCGCCTGATGAAGCGGCATGGCGAAGAGGGCCTGTTCTCGGAGGAACGCAACCGCGCCCATATCGAGCGCAACGATCTGCCCAACTACGATCTCGTCGAAGAGTCGCGGGAGCGAGCCGACGTGGTGTTCGAGATGGATGTGGCACAATGAATATGTGGGGCGTGGCGCTCGCCATTCTCGTGGGTTCGGGCATCGTGGCTGGCGCGATCATCCTGAAACCCACTCCGTTTCGCGAGTGCGTGACGCTGATCTCGGCCGATATCTTTCGCCAGGACCTGACGGTAACGCTTGATCCGCGCGAGGTGGAGGCCGATGCCGCGCGGATCTGCTCGGGCGCAGCGTCCTAGCTCCGGCCCGAAGCCCAGTCGTCCACCCGCGTTCCGACCAGTTCGGAAATGTTGCGCTTGCCGGCCGACCGCACCCCGGCCACGAGTCCGCGCTTGATGCGGTCGAGCAGGTCGAGGCCGCCGAAAACCAGCGCCGAATAGAGCTGGATGGCATTGGCGCCCGCCTCGAATTTCTGCAGGGCCGTCTGTGGCGAATGGATGCCGCCGACACCGACGATGGGCAGTGCGCCGACGCGCTGGCGCATTTGCGCGAGCCGTTGGGTAGCCAGCGGGAAGAGCGGCTTGCCGGAAAGGCCGCCGGTTTCGGAAGCGTTCTCCATGCCTGCGACCGGTTCGCGCGAAATGGTGGTGTTGGAGACGATCAGCCCATCGAGATCGGTAGCGAGGATGACGCGGGCCACCGCATCCATGCCCGCTTCGTCGAGATCGGGCGCGATCTTCAAGAGCACCGGCACGCGGGTTTTCGCCTTGGCGCGGGCGGCCAGCACTTCGCCGAGGAGCCGCGTCAGGGCCTCGTCGGCCTGCAGGTTGCGCAGCCCCGGCGTATTGGGCGAGGAAATGTTCACGGTGAGGTAGTCGGCCAGATCGGCGAAGCGCTTCACCCCCAGCACATAGTCGGCGACGAAATCCTCGCTGTCCTTGTTGGCGCCGATATTGACCCCCAGTGCGGCAGGCACGCGCAGGCCCTTCAGGCGCTCGAAAGCGGCGTCGTGGCCCTCATTGTTGAACCCCATGCGGTTGATGACGCCTTCGGCCTCAGCCACCCGGAAGAGGCGCGGCTTGGGATTGCCGGCCTGCGGGCGCGGGGTCACGGTGCCGATCTCGACCATGCCGAAGCCCATGAGGGCCAGCGGGCGCGGCACTTCGGCATTCTTGTCGAAGCCGGCGGCCATGCCGACCGGGTTCTTGAGCTCGAGGCCACAAAGGGTGGTGGCCAGTTCCGGCGGATCGGCATGTTGCTGCTGTGGCGCGAGGCCCAGCCGCAGCGCCGTGATGGTGGCGCCGTGGGCGGTCTCCGGATCCATGCGCAAGAGCGCGTCGCGCGTGAGATTGGCGAGGCCGGCATTGCGCAGCAGGGGTGATAGGGCCGAGAAGATCATCGTACCGCCTCCGGCAGGGTGCAGCCGCCCTCGGCATCGACGCTGATAGCCTCTTCCCAGACAACGGCCGCCAGGTCGAGCGGTCCGCCATAGAGATGGGGGAAGAGCTGGCCGCCGCGCGATGGCTCCCAGACCAGGTTCTTGCCCAGTTCATCGACACGTACGCCCAGCAGCACCAGGTCTGACTGTCCCTTGAAGTGAAGGCGCAGGGTTTCGGACAGTTGCGCCGCCGTCGAGAAGTGCATGTAGCCGTCGGCGGCATCAATGGGCATGCCCGCATAGTGACCGGCATGGCGGGCCGGAGCATAGCTGTCGCTGGTGGCGATCTTGTAAATGAGGTCGGGCGTATCGGGCACGGGAGCCCCTCGGGCGGACATTGGCTGCAGCCGGGGGTAATGCGGAACACGCTGCTTTACAAGGTGGTGCAGAGGGAATAGTTTAGGATTGTTTTCCGTAATATGACATCATTCCTTTTTGGACATGACCATGCTTTCTCACCGGGCCATCTGGGATGGTATTGACGCGCTGGCGCGGCGCCATGGCGTGTCCGTCTCGGCCTTGGCCAAGCTGGCCGGGCTCGACGCCACGGCCTTCAATGTTTCCAAGCGGGTGAGCAAGGACGGGCGCGAGCGCTGGCCATCGACCGAGAGCCTCTCGAAAATCCTCGAAGCCACAGGCGAGAATATCGACGGCTTCCTGGCCGGTACCGGTATTTTCCTCTCCGCGCCCGGCGGCTTTGCCGAACCGAGCCTGCGCACCATCCCCCTGCTTGGCCTCGCCCAGGCCGGCAGTGGCGGCTATTTCGACAGCGCCGGGCATCCGGTCGGCCATGGCTGGGACGAAGTTGCCCTGCCCACGCCGGAGGATAGCGGCATCTATGCGCTGGAAATTTCGGGCGACAGCATGGAGCCGCTCTATCGCGAGGGCGACCGCGTCGTCGTCTCTCCGACCGAACAGGTGCGGCGCGGCGACCGGGTCGTGGTCAAGACGCGCGACGGCGAGGTGATGGCCAAGATCCTCGCCCGCCAGAGCGCCAAGCAGATCGAACTGCACTCGATCAATCCGGCCTATGACCCGCGCATCTTTGATATCGCCGATGTGGAGTGGATGGCGCGGATCATCTGGGCGAGCCAGTGAGGGTCGCGCCCGCCACGACCGCAGATGCAGCGGACTGGGCAGAGATGCGCGGGGCCTTGTGGCCGAGCGGCGCGGGCGGTGAACACGCGAGAGAAATTGCCGCGCTGCTTGCCAAGCCTGGCGAAACGCTGAACCTGATCGCGCGGGATGATGACAACCGGGCCCTCGGATTTCTCGAGGCGTCCATCCGCCACGACTATGTCAATGGCTGCAAGACCTCGCCGGTGGCTTTCCTCGAAGGGGTTTTCGTCTGGCCCGCGGCGCGCAGCCAGGGCGTGGCAAGGGCATTGGTGGCGGAAGCCGAAGCCTGGGCGCGGCACCGGGGGCTCAGCGAATTTGCCTCTGATGCACCGGTGCAGAACAGTGCCAGTCAGGCCATGCATGAGGCGTTGGGCTTTGAGGAAACCCAGCGCGTGGTGTTTTTCAGGAAGGTGCTGGCTTAGGCGTCCCTGTCGCGCCGGATAGCGTTGTCGAGCCGTTGCTTGGGGCGCGACACTGAGCGGTCCGCCTGACGCGCTTCTCGCCAGCTGACCCAGGCAAAGGCGGGGATGCCCAGAAAGCCCAGGCAAAGGAACACTATGGAGACCGCGAAGGCCAGTGGCTGATCGTGCACCGACACCACATCAGTGCTGTAGCGGCGCGGGTCCGGAACCAGTCCAGTTGCCGCCGCCTGCCAGAGCAGCCAGCAGACGAATAGCCAGACCCCGAAAAGACCAAGCCAGGTCACGGCAGATCGAAGCAAACGCATCGCACTCCCCCAGGTCCTCGCTTTGTCCGCCGAACCGGTCTCCTTGGCCCCGCAACCCTCAGTTCATCACGCCGTCAGCAATTCTCCGTCCAGCGCCTTGGCGATCAGCTTGCGTGTATTCTCGATGCCGTACAACGCCGCGAACGAGCCGAAGCGTGGACCGCGTTCCTGGCCGATCAGAACCTGGTAGAGCATCTGGAAGAAATCGCCGGAAACGCCTGGTCCACCCGTTGGGCTTTTCTTGGTGTGGTCCTGATAGCGTTCGATGTTGCGGGCCACGTCGAGAGCCGCGTCCTGGATGGTTTCGTTGGCGGCGTCTGCCGGCAGGGCAGCAAAGGCCTCCGAGAGAGCCTCGAGCGCGGCACGCTCGACATCGTCGGGGGCGCGATAGGTCTTCTTCACGAAATCGCGGAAGTAGCGCATGGCATAGCCAACCAGGGCATCCAGATGCGGATGCGTCTTGGCCGAGACGCCCGGCGCATAGGCCGAAATATAGCCCCACATGACTTCCGGGGTTTCCGGATTGGACGCCGTGGCGAGGTTGAGCAGCAGGCCGAAGGTGACCGGCATGTCGATCTTGGGGACATTGCCGTAGTGGACATGGAAGGCCGGGTTTTCGAGGCGCTGGGCCGCGTCCTGGCGCTCATAGGCGGCGACGAAGTTGAAATATTCGTCCACGGCACGCGGAATGACGTCGAAATGCAGGCGCTTGGCGACGCGCGGCTTCTGGAACATGTAGAGGCCGAGGCTTTCGGTCTGCGCATAGGTCAGCCACTCGTCAATGGTCAGGCCATTGCCCTTGGACTTGGATATCTTCTGGCCTTCGGCGTCGAGGAACAGCTCATAGACATAGTGCTCGGGCGGGGTGCCGCCGAGGATGGAGCAAATCTTGTCGTAGATGTGCTGGTTGGTCTGGTGGTCCTTGCCAAACATCTCGAAATCGACGCCGAGCGCCGCCCAGCGCATGCCGAAATCGGGCTTCCACTGCAGCTTCACATGCCCGCCGGTGACCGGCAGGGTGGTATCGCGGCCGTCCTCGTCCTCGAAGGTCACCGTGCCGTCCTGGGCATTGACCTCCTTCATGGGCACATAGAGCACACGGCCGGAAATCGGCGAGATCGGCAGGAAGGGCGAATAGGTCGCCTGCCGCTCGGCCCCGAGGGTCGGCAGCATCACATTCATGATGTCCTGATAGCGTTCGGCGGCGCGCAACAGTACCGCGTCGAACTGGCCAGTCTTGTAGTAGTCGGTGGCGCTGGCGAATTCGTAGTCGAAGCCGAAGGTGTCGAGGAAACGGCGGAGCATGGCGTTGTTGTGCTCGCCAAAGCTCGCATATTCGTTGGTCCACGGGTCCGGTACAGCGGTCAGCGGCTTTTGCAGATGCGGCTCCATCGCCTCCTTGGAGGGGACGGTGTCCGGGATCTTGCGCATGCCGTCCATGTCGTCCGAGAAGCACAGAAGCCGGGTCGGAATCTGGTCGCGCGTCAACAGCCGGAAGGCCGTGCGCACCATGGTGGTGCGGGCCACTTCGCCGAAGGTGCCGATAT
>CBFGPB010000057.1:0-11768 GCA_965650545.1 uncultured Devosia sp.
AGATCACCAAAGAACTCATCGAAATCATCTCGGGCGCGGAAGCGCTCTAACCCATCAGCGAGGACGAACAAATGGCAGAGAAGAAGGCCGGTCGCGTTTCGCAGGTCATTGGCGCCGTCGTTGACGTGGTGTTCGACGATCACCTGCCCGCCATCCTGAACGCGCTTGAAACCACCAATAATGGCCAGCGCCTGGTTCTGGAAGTTGCCCAGCACCTGGGCGAAAACGCTGTGCGCACCATCGCCATGGACACGACCGAAGGTCTGGTCCGCGGCACCGAAGTGACCGATACCGGTTCTTCGATCTCGGTGCCCGTCGGCGACGAGACCCTTGGCCGCATCATGAACGTCATCGGCGAGCCGATCGACGAAGCCGGTCCGGTCGTCACTGCCGGCCGCCGTGAAATCCACCAGGAGGCCCCCTCCTTCGTCGAGCAGTCCCCTGAAGCCGAAGTGCTGGTTACCGGCATCAAGGTCGTGGACCTGATCGCTCCTTATGCACGCGGCGGCAAGATTGGCCTCTTCGGTGGCGCCGGCGTGGGCAAGACGGTGCTGATCCAGGAACTGATCAACAACGTCGCCAAGGCGCATGGTGGTTATTCGGTGTTCGCGGGCGTGGGTGAACGCACCCGCGAAGGCAACGACCTCTACCACGAAATGATCGAATCGGGCGTGAACAAGGACCCGCATGAGAATGGTGGCTCGGCTGCCGGTTCCAAATGCGCCCTGGTGTTCGGCCAGATGAACGAGCCCCCGGGGGCCCGTGCCCGCGTGGCGCTGACCGGCCTCACCGTCGCCGAAAACTTCCGCGACCAGGGCCAGGACGTGCTGTTCTTCGTGGACAACATCTTCCGCTTCACCCAGGCCGGCGCCGAAATGTCGGCTCTCTTGGGCCGCATTCCCTCCGCCGTGGGTTACCAGCCGACGCTGTCGACCGACATGGGCGCGATGCAGGAACGCATCACCACCACCACCAAGGGCTCGATCACCTCGGTGCAGGCCGTCTACGTGCCCGCCGACGACTTGACCGACCCGGCCCCGGCCACCACTTTCGCGCACCTTGACGCGACGACCGTGCTCAACCGCGCGATCTCGGAAAAGGGCATCTACCCGGCCGTGGACCCGCTGGCGTCCAACTCCCGCATCCTCGACCCGCAGGTCGTGGGTCAGGAGCACTACGAGGTTGCCCGCCAGGTGCAGGCGATCCTGCAGAAGTACAAGGCGCTGCAGGACATCATCGCCATCCTCGGCATGGACGAGCTTTCCGAAGAAGACAAGCTGACCGTGGCCCGCGCCCGCAAGATCGAGCGCTTCATGAGCCAGCCCTTCGACGTGGCCGAAGTGTTCACCGGCTCGCCGGGTGTGTTCGTGCAGCTCGAAGATACGATCAAGGGCTTCAAGGGCCTGGTCGAGGGTCAGTATGACCACCTGCCGGAAGCCGCCTTCTACATGGTCGGCACGATCGAAGACGCCGTTGCCAAGGCCCAGAAGCTGGCTGCCCAGGCCGCCTAAGCTTTCTGCCAACTGGGTTCGCCGTTCGCGGCGGACCCGCTGCCTGACCCGAACCTCTCGGTTCGCTCCGTTAAGGGACCAAAAGAATGGCTGAAGGCCTCAAGATCGAGATCGTGTCGCCCGAGCGGCTGGTGCTGTCCGAAACCGTGGTATCGGTCACGGTGCCGGGCACGGAAGGCTATTTCACCGTCATGGACGACCATGCGCCGTTCATGACGACGCTGAAGCCCGGTTTCATCACCGTGACCAAGACCGGTGGCGCCTCCGACGTCTATTTCGTCAAGGGCGGCTTTGCCGACGTGTCGCCGGCGGGCCTCACCATCCTGGCCGAACAGTCCGTGCCCTTCACCGAATTCGACCATGCCGATCTGCAGGCCCAGATCAAGGCGGCGGAGGAAGAACTCAACCGCGCCGCCACGCCCGAGGACAAGTCCTATGCCCAGGAAGTGGTGTCGGGCCTGCTCAACCTCGCCATCGAGGCGCAGCATATCGACGGCGCGCACGTGCACTAACCACTGGCACGCTTCAAAAATCCTTTCGAAGGCCGTCCCTCGGGGCGGCCTTCTTGCTTTCCAAATGGGCATTGCGCATAACATTTGAGCAAGCCATTGAAATGTCGAGATTTTTTCTGATCTCAACCTTGGATTAACCCTTGCCGCGCAATCTGCCTGCGGAAAGCGGACGCCGGCCAAGGGCGGTCGGACGACGGGGGCACGATCATGGGTTCACTCCTGCGCAATATGCGCCTCACCTTTGCCATTTCCAGCATGACGATCGGCGCTATCGCCGTGGCGATCATCGCTGTGCTGGCCGGGCTCTATCTCAGCCTCAGCCGTTCAGTGGCCGACGACGAGACTGCAGCCCTGCGCGATACCACCCGCATCGCCGCGCAAATCCTGCAGGTCAATCTGCCCAACCTCGAAGTGGGGCTGGACGAGACCGGCAATGTGGCAACGCTGACGGCCCGCAGCATGCCGCGCCTGCGCACCAATGACGTGATTGACGCCGTCGCATCGGTCGCGGGCCAGGATGTGGCCGTCTACAACTTCGACCCCGAGACCAGCCCCGATATGGTGGTCATCAGCACCAGCATGGTAGACGCTGCGGGCGAACGGCGCATGGGCGATACCATCGTGGCAGGCTCCGAGACGTTTGCGACCCTCCAGGCCAACCAGGCGGTCCGCACGGAAGCGAACCTTGATGGCGTCACGTATCTGGTCAGTTACAGGCCCATTGCCACGGCCGAAGGGGCCGTCATTGGCGCCCTGATGGTTGCCGTCGACCGGGCGCCGATCGTGGCGGTCCTGAACCAGTCCATGATGGTGCTTGGCGCCATCGGCTTCCTGGGGCTGTTGCTGTCCGGCACCGCGGCGGTGGTCGCGGCGCGCAAGATGATGCGGCCGATCCCCGAGATCGAGCAGGTCATGGTGGCCCTGGCCGAGGGCGACCTCGACGTGTCCGTGCCCTACACCGACCGGCGCAACGAAATCGGCGGCATGGCGCGGGCGGTGGAAGTGTTCCGCGCCAATGCGGTGGAAAAGGCTGCGCTCGATGCGCAGGCGCGCCAGCACCTGGCCGAGGCAGCGGACCATACCGGCCAGCTGCAGGCCATTTCGCGCAGCCAGATCGTGGCCGAGTTCGACCTCGACGGGGTCGTCATGACTGCCAATGACAATTTCCTGGCTCTGCTCGGTTATCGCCTCGAAGACATTGTCGGCCGGCCCAATGCGCTCTTCCTGTTCGATACCGACCCGGCCAGCCAGAGCTACAAGCAATTCTGGATGGACCTCGCCCAAGGCGCCTTCAAGAGCGGCGAATATCGCCGCCGCACCAAGGATGGCCAGGAAGTGTGGATCCAGAGCACTTTCACCCCGATCTTCGACGCCGATGGCAATCCCTACAAGGTGGTGCAGTTCGCCACCGACGTCACCGCCCGCAAGACCTCCGTTGCGGCCATCGGCGCGGGTCTCAAGCAGCTTGCCGAGGGCGATCTCACCAGCACCATCACATCGCCTTTCCCGCCCGAATTCGAGGATCTGCGCATCGCCCTCAACGGCACGGTGGAGCGCTTCGCCGATGTGGTGGGCCAGTTGCGCGTGACAACCCGCTCGCTGCGGACGGCCAGCGGCGAGCTGCTGAGCGGCGCCAATGATCTCAGCGAGCGCACCACGCGCCAGGCGGCAACCATCGAGGAAACCTCGGCCGCCATGGAAGAGCTGGCGGCCACTGTGGCCAGCAATGCCGGCATGGCCGAAGACGCTGCCGGCAAGGCCGAGATGGTGTCGAAGGCGGCTGCGGACAGCGGCGCCGTCATGGGCCAGGCGACCGGGGCCATGGAGCGGATCACCGCCTCCTCGGCCAAGATTTCCAACATCATCGGCCTGATCGACGACATCGCTTTCCAGACCAATCTCCTCGCCCTCAACGCCTCGGTCGAGGCGGCCCGGGCCGGAGATGCCGGCAAGGGCTTTGCCGTGGTGGCCGTCGAGGTGCGTCGCCTGGCCCAGAGCGCTGCCAGCGCCTCGGCCGACGTCAAGGCCCTGGTCGAACAGAGCGCCGAAGAGGTCAAGGGTGGCTCGCGCCTCGTGAGCGAGGCCAGCGACAAGCTCAAGGCCATGCTCGATGCCGTCAGCGAGAACAGCGAACTGGTCCGCTCCATCGCCCGCGCCAGCCGCGAGCAGGCGGCCTCGATCGAGGAGGTCAACACGGCCGTGCGTACGCTCGACCAGATGACCCAGCACAATGCCTCGCTGGTGGAACAGACCAATGCCGTCATCGAGCAGACCGAGGGTCAGACCCACGCGCTCGACATGATCGTCGACGTCTTCACCCTGGCGGAGGCCGAAGCCGAAGCGGCAGGCCGCGGTCGTCGGGCCGCCTGACGGGGGGAGCGTGCCGCTCTACCCAGCCAAGGCGGCGCTGACCAGCGCCCTGGCGTGCAGCGCGGTCGTATCGTAGGTCGGCAAGGGGCTCGAGCTGTCGTCGATCAGCATGCAGATCTCGGTGCAGCCCAGGATCACCGCCTGGGCGCCGCGCGCGGCGAGGCGGGCAATGGCGTCCTGGTAAACTCTTCGCGACTCGTCCCGGACGATACCCTTGCACAGCTCCTCATAGATGATGCCGTTGAGATTGGTACGGTCCACGTCGGGAACCAGCGGGGTGAGGCCGCGGTTCCGCAGCCCGTCCGTGTAGAAATCCATTTCCATGGTGAAGCGTGTCCCGAGCAGCCCCACCGTGTCGAACCCGTCTGCCAGCAAGGCCTCAGCCGTCGGGTCGGCAATGTGAATGAAGGGAATGTCTATCCCGTTCCGCACCGCATCGGCCACGACATGCATGGTATTGGTGGCAAGGCCAAGCACGCCGGCTCCGGCGTCTTCAAGCGCGTGCGCTATCGCATTGAGCTGGCGGCCGGCCTCGTCCCATTGGCCCGCGGCCTGCATGGCGGCGATCGGCGCGAAGTCCACCGAATAGAGGATCAGCGGTGCCGAATGCAGCCCGCCCAGCCGCGCCGCCGTTTCGCGGTTGATGGCGGCGTAGTAGTGGGCGCTCGATTCCCAGCTCATCCCGCCAATGAGGCCGATGGTCTTCATAATGTTTTCGCTCTTTGGTGACGCACCGGACCGGACCAGTCCGATGCTCTAGAGTATTTCTCGTTCTGATGGAATCAGAACGAGAGCTCTACTTGTTTGATCTGTCACGCTTTCGAACCGCAAAAGTGGTGTCCACTTTTGCTGAAAGCGCTCTAGACATGGGTGAAGCGCTGCGGAATATCCCGGAAGGCGTCGACCACCTGTTCATAGGCCGGCCGCTTGAACGGCACGATCAGCGATGGCGCCTTGGTCAGCTTCTCCCAGCGCCAGGTCGAGAATTCAGGCTTGAACTTGCCGCCGCCGGGATGGGTGACGTCGATCTCGCTGTCGGGGCCGGTGAAGGCGAAGGCAAACCAGCGCTGGCGCTGCCCACGATACTTGCCCTTCCATGCAAGGCCGACCAGTTCGTCGGGCAGGTCGTAATAGATCCATTCGGGTGCCTCGGCGAGCAGGCTCACCGAGGTGATGTTGGTTTCCTCGTAGAGCTCGCGCAGGGCTGCGCGCAGCGGGTCCTCGCCCTTGTCGACGCCGCCCTGCGGCATCTGCCAGGCAAAGCCCTGCTGGGCCGACTGGTCCGGGTCGCCCTCGGGCTTGCGGTGCCCCAGGAATACATTGCCATGGGCATTGAAGACGGCGACGCCGACGCAATCGCGATAGGGCAGGGCTTCCCGGTCGGGTCGGCTGGTGGTCATTGCAGATCTCTACTTCATCAGGGCGCTAACGGGCACCAGGGCGATGCCCTTGGCATCCAGTTCCTGCGCCCAGTCGGACACGGCCTGCACCGATATGGGCAGGGCGCTCACAATACCAATGGCACTGCCCTGTTCCATGGCCTGGCTTTCAAGGCTGGCAAGCGCTGAGAGAATGGATGCACGCGCCGGGTTGGCATCGATCATGCTGCCGGCGCGGGCGAAGGGGACGCGATTGGCCGAAGCCAACTGGGCCGCGACGGACCGGTTGGATGAACCGTCGTCGAGATAGCCGATGCCCCGCGCCCCGAATTCCTCCATCACCGGTCCGAAATCCTGCGCCGAGGCAGTCAGGCGCGCGCCCATATTGTTGATCACCCCGAAATAGCCGCCGAAACGGGCCATCAGCCAGAACAGCTTTTCGAGATTGTCGCGCGGAGCCTCGCCGGTCAGGATCGTGTGCGGGCCGGGATCGTTCTGGGGATAGTCGAACGGCTCGAGCGGCACTTCGAGCATCACCTCGTGCCCGGCCGCCCGGGCGGCAGCCACGGTGTTCTGCAGCGAGCGGCCATAGGGGGCGAAGGCCAGAGTAACGTCGTCGGGCAGTTGGTCGATGGCGTCGAGCGAACCCTGTTCGTTGATCCCCAGTCCGGTGACGACCACGGCGATCATCGGTCCGCCACTGGCAAGCGCCGCTTCGGCCGGGCGGCGATAGGCGTCGAAGGGTCTGAGGCCGGTGCCCGAAATGCGCGGAATGGCGCCCGCGGAGGTTTCTTCGCTGAGATCGGGCAGGGCCCCGAAACGGTCCGGGATCTGGCCCGGCTCGGCCGGTGCCGGTGCCGGGACGGCTACGATCGAGCTGCCCGCCGGATATTGCTCGGGATCGGCGGTAATGGTGGCGGGATGGGATGCCGCCGAGTTGGCCACGCTGTTGCCGTCACGGGTGGAGGTGATGGCGACGTCCTGGCTCGGCCGGCCGCCATTGGGATCGTCGACCAGGATCAGCCGCAGGGCTACGCCGCCAATGATCAGGAAGATGAGCGCGAAAAGCAGCCGCGCGAGGGGAAAGTGAAACCGCCCCGAACGCGCCTGCTTGCGGCTTCGGCGACCGGTCAGTGGCGTGGACAGATCATTGGCCATTGGGCGATACGCTCATCCCCGTCCGGGTTGCTTTCACGCGGCTCATGACCCGAATCAAGCGGGCCGTGCCGGAGTGTAGCACGGCCCGCGCTGCTTATTCGGCCTGCGGCGGATAGGCCTCGTTGGTCTCCTCGCCCTTGATCAGGCGAATGGCATATTGGAGCTGGGTATCTTCCGCCCGCTCGGCCGGCACATAGACCGACGACCCGACCGTGCTTTCTTCCTGGCCCTCGACCGTGATGTGTCCTTCCAGCCCGGCTTCGCCGATGATCTCGTCGCGGCCCTGGAATTCCTCGGGCACCACCTGGCGGATCTCGATATCCGGGGTAATGCCGAGGGCCTGGATGGAGCGGTTGTTGGGCGTGTAGTAGCGCGCCGTCGTCAGGCGCATGGCGCCGTCCGGGCCCAGCGAAATGATCGACTGCACCGAGCCCTTGCCGAAGGACCGCGTGCCCACCAGGGTGGCCCGCTTGTGGTCCTGCAGGGCGCCGGCCACGATTTCGGAAGCCGAAGCCGAGCCGCCATTGATCAGCACGACCAGCGGCACATCGGCCAGCTTGGCGTCAAGCGGATCGGGCACCGCATCATAGCGGGCGCTTTCGCTTTCACTGCGGCCACGGGTCAGGACGACCGCGCCGCGATTGAGGAAGGCATCGGCGACATAGACCGACTGGTCGACCAGGCCACCCGGGTTGTTCCTGAGGTCGAGGATGATGCCCTTGGGCGCCACGCCCTCGCGCTGCTCGTAAATGTCTTCGATGGCCCGCTCGATACCCACGAAGGCCTGTTCGGAGAAGCGGGCGAGGCGCAGCACGGCAATGTCGCCTTCGCCTTCTTCGGCGCCGCCTTCCATGGTCCAGCGCACCGCGCGCATGGAGATGATGCCGCGGGTCAGGGTGAATTCGATCGGGTCGGCCACGCCTTCGCGCAGCACGGAAATGGTGACCTCGGTGCCCACCGGTCCGCGCATCTTCTCGACGGCCTCGTCCTGGGTCATGCCCTGCACGGGCTGGCCGTCGATCTCGAAGATGAGGTCATTGGCAAGGATGCCTGCCTTTGCGGCGGGGGTGTCGTCGATCGGGGAGACGACCTTGATCAGGTCCTCCTCCATGATGATCTCGACGCCCAGGCCGCCGAACTGGCCGGACGTATCCTCGCGCATGTCGGCATATTCGACCGGCGGCAGGTAGCCTGAATGCGGGTCGAGCGAAGTCAGCATGCCCTGGATGGCGGCGCGGATCAGTTCCTGCTCATCCGGCGGATCGACATATTCGGCGCGGATGCGATCGAAGATCTCGCCGAAGAGGTTCAGGTCGGCATAGATTTCGAGCGGGTCGCGGGCCTCGGCCGCAGCGCGTTCGGCGGCCGTGGGCTCGGCCTCTTCGCCGCTGGGATTGGGTTCGATCTGCTCTTCGACCGGGGCCGGATCGGCCGGTGCGGGATCGACCGGCGCCTGATCCTGGGCGATCAGCACGGTGGCGGGCACCAGCACTGCCGCAGCAAGGGCGGCAAGGCGAAGAGTGGGCAGGCGCATGGATGATTTATCCCGTCTGTTCATTATTGGCCCACCACCCGGCCGGGTCGAAGGGCTCGTTGTTCTGTCTCAGTTCAATATAAAGCGTCGGCTGATCGTTTCCAGCGCTGGTGCTCACGGTTCGTCCAATTGTGCGTGATCCCATGGTTCCGACGGGCTCGCCCATCTGCACGAACTGGCCGATATCGGCCGAAACCGTCTCAAGACCGGCCAGGAGCGCGGTGTAGCCGCTGCCCGTATTGAGAATGACGATCTGGCCATAATTGAGGTAAGGGCCCTTGTAGAGCACCCAGCCATCGGCGGGCGCCACCACCTGGGCATCGGCGCGTGTCATGATGGATTGGCCCTGGGCAATGCCCCCCTTGCCGTCATTGGCCCCGAAATCGACCACGGTCACGCCATTGGCGGGGATCGAGAGATAGCCCTGGGCGAGCGGGAAGGGAATGGCCGGCTGGGTTCGGGCGGCGTCGGCAAAGGCCAGTTCGATCGCCTCGGGCGAGAGCTGGGGCATATCGGCTTCGGTCGTTGCCGGGGCGGCGGTGGCGCCCGCGGCGGCCCGTTCGGACAGCGTGCCGATGAGTTCCCGCAGCGTGGTCGCCCGCTCGGCGAGGGCGAGGGCCGCCTCCTCTTCCTCCAAGAGCGCCGTACTCATCTGGGTAATGCCCTGCTTGCGGGCGGCGATCAGGGTCGCAATCCGCAACTGCTCTTCCTCGAGCACCTCGTGATTGGCCTTGAGCGTCTGCTCCTCGGCCAGGGCGGCGGTCTTGATGTCGGTCAGGGCCTTGAGGTCGGCTGCCACCGTGTCGGCCCGCTCGCGCAATTGCGGCAGGATGGCCGCGATCAGCATGGCGCCGCGGGCCGAGCCCAGGGCATCGCCGGGATCGACGATCAGCGCCGGGGGCGGGTTGAGGGAAATGCGTTCCAGCGCCGCCAGCACATTGGCGATTTCGGCATCGGCGCCGTCGAGGCGCCCGCGCACTTCGAGCTCGCGCACGATGAGGTCGGAAATGCGCTCCTCGACATCGGCCACCTCGATTTCGGCCAGCTTGACCCGCTGGGCCGCGGCGATCAGGGCGGCATTCTGCTGGGTGCGGTCGCCCTCCATGGCCGCGATCTCGGCCTTGAGCGCGTCGATGCGCTCGCGGCTGAGGCTGAGCGAGGCCTCAACCTCTTCGAGGTCGATGGCATTGCGGTCGGCAGGCTCGGCCGCGCTGCCATCGGCTGGCAGGGTCTCGCCCGATCCTGGCTCGGTAGCTGCTGCGGCGTCCGGCGCAGCGGTTTCGGCCAGCGGCGCCGGCGTCCCGGAGGCTTCCGGTTCGGTCGCCAGGGAGGGGCGCAGGTCGAGGTCTTCAGCCGCAGGCTGTGGCGCCTCCGTCTGTGCCCAGAGGGGCCAGGCCGCAAGGCCGGACATGATGATGCCCGCCAGCAGGGCTCTTGTGGTGCGTGCCGGCCGCAGGGGCATGGCGTCTCCTAAGGGGGAACCGGTCGTCCCGAATCAGTTGCGGCACTCTAGCAAGCGCGCGGCAAACCGCCGGTTAACATTGCTTAACCATGTGGTGAGCGCTCAATCCCCGCGGTGATAGGGGTGGCCCGAAAGGATGGTGGTGGCGCGGTAGAGCTGCTCGGCCAGCATGATGCGCACAAGCTGGTGCGGCCAGACCATGGGCGAGAAACTCACGGTCAGGTCCGCCGTGCGCACGAAATCGGGGTCGATGCCATCGGCGCCGCCGATGACGAAGCCCACGGCAGGGCGGCCATCGTCGCGCCAGCGGGCGAGCTGGGCGGCAAAGGCTTCGGAATTGAGCCCCTTGCCGCGTTCGTCCAGCATGACGGTGATGCCCTCGGGCAGGGCGGCGCGCAGTGCCCTGGCCTCCTCGGCCTTGCGGGCAGCCGCCGAGCCGGCACGGGACTCATTGATCTCGCTGACCTCGAAGCCGGTCAGGGCCAGGGGCTTGCCGCTGGCCGTCGCCCGCTCAAGGTAACGGGCCACAAGCTCGCGCTCTGGCCCGTTCTTCATCCGGCCGATGGCCGCGATCGCTATGCGCATGTGTCACCTGGCGTCGGCCAGTCCGAAAACCGGCGTCCACTTTTCGGGTCGACGCCCCGGCTCAAATCAGTGCTGGTCGGCCGCGAAATCGGCCTGCCACATCTTTTCGAGGCTGTAGAATTCGCGCACTTCGGGGCGGAAGATGTGAAGGATCACGTCCCCGGCATCCACCAGCACCCAGTCGCAATGGGGCAGGCCCTCGACGCGGGGCTTGCCATAGCCATTGTCGCGCAAGGCGTTGATCACCTGGTCGGCGACGGCGCCGACATGGCGCTGCGAGCGGCCGGAGGTCACGATCATGTGGTCGGCCAGCGACGACTTGCCGGTAATGTCCACCGAGACCGTTTCTTCGGCCTTGGCGTCATCCAGCGTATCGAGGATGAGGTCGACGAGGGGTTTTTGCGTGCCGGCCACGGCGGCGGGCGAAGCGGAGAGATTGTTGTCGGGCAGCGCGGCCATCAGAAACGGCCTTCCGCCCATGCGCGAGCATGGGTCATGCGAGAGTTGAGCATCCTTGGTTGTTGATCGGACTGTTGCGGCGTCGTCTGAACGGCAAGCCGTCTATCCTGTTCCGGTGACGTTGATCACACTTGGCTCCGAATATGCGCTTTCGGAGCCGATTTCGCAAGGTCGGGCGCCTCGACAAGCTTAACCGGCGTTTCGCGACGCCCTGATGGCCGTTGAAGAAAGCGCCGATTGCCGGCCCTGGAGGTAGATCCAGGCCGGGGCAACGCAGTCGGCCAGGACCGATGCATCGCTTTCGTCGAGCTGGGCATAGTCCAGCGTCGTTGCCGCCCGCGAGGCCAGCGCCCGCCGGGCGGCACCCGGCCGCACATAGACGGCGATGGGGAGGCGCGTGGCGATATCGCGCCAGCGCTGCCAGCGATGGAAGTCGGCAAGGCTGTCGGCGCCCATGATCCAGACAAAGCGCCGGTCGGGCAGAGCCGAGGTGAGGAAATCTACCGTCTGCCAGGAATAGGCAAAGCCCTTGGCCGCCTCGAAGCCGGTGACGCGGATGCGTGGATGGTCGATCATGGCCCGCGCCGCCCGGACGCGGGTCTCGAGCGAGGGCAGGGCGTGATTGTCCTTGAGCGGATTGCCCGGCGTCACCAGCACCCAGAGCGCGTCCAGCGCCAGCCGCCGCAGCGTCTCCTCCATGACGAGAAGATGCCCCTCATGCATGGGGTTGAAGCTGCCACCGAACAGTCCGATGCGCATGCCCGACGCCGAGGGCGGGATGTCGGTAATGCCGGGAAT
>CBFGPB010000058.1:0-11704 GCA_965650545.1 uncultured Devosia sp.
ACAGGCTCCCGTCGAAGATAATGTAGGTCTGTACCAGGCCCAGTAGCATGACCCCAATGAATGTGCCCAACACGAAGCCGTATCCGCCCGTGAGCAGCGTGCCGCCGATGACCACGGCACTGATGGCGTCGAGCTCGACGCCAACCGCGGCCAGCGGATAGCCCGCGGAAGTATAGAGAGAGAAGACGATTCCCGCCAAGGCAGCGAGCACCGAGGACAGCATATAGACGCCAATCGTGGTGCGGGCGACCGGCACGCCCATCAGGGATGCCGATACAGAATTGCCACCCAGCGCATAGACATAGGAGCCGAACTTGGTGCGATGCGCGAGGAGCGCGCCGACAGCGAAGACCGTAACCATGAGCAGGCCGATGAAGCTGAGACGGCCCCCTCCGGGCAGGCGAATAATGAGCTCGGAGATCCAGTCATAGAATTCGTGATTCACCGGCACGGAGTCCTGGGTAATCACCGAGGCACCGCCTCGCGCCAGGAACATGCCGGCCAGGGTGACGATGAAAGCGGGCACCTGCAAATAATGAATGGCCAGGCCCATGACGCCGCCGAAGGTCGCGGCGATGGCGAGGGCCAGCGCGAAGGCCGCCAGCGGGTGCCAGCCGGCCCAACTGATCAGCACCGCGATCAGGACGCCGGTAAAGCCGATCACCGCGCCAACCGACAGGTCGATCCCTCCGGAAAGTATGACGAAGGTCATGCCGACGGCCGTGATGCCCAGAAAGGCATTGTCGGTGAGGAAATTGCCCAGCACGCGCGTCGAGAACATCGACGGGAACTGCATGACCGCCAGGGCATAGGCAATGGCGAAGATGATGGCGGTGGCCATCAGGGGGCGCAGGCTGCGGCTCATTTGTGGGCCTCCCGGGCCTGGACGCGCGCCGGAACGATCCGGCTCGCCAGCGGTGACTGGATGACGAGGACGAGGAAGATCAGCGCGGCCTTGACGATGAGGTTGAATTCAGGCGGGAAGCCGGAGACCAGGATGCCGGTGTTCATGGCCTGGATGATGAGCGCGCCGACCACGGCAAGGGGCACCGAGAAACGGCCGCCCAAAAGCGACGTGCCGCCAATGACGACGGCGAGGATGGCATCGAGTTCCAGCCAGAGGCCGGCATTGTTGGCGTCGGCGCCGCGGATGTCGCCGGCCACGATGATGCCGGCAATGGCCGCGCAGAAACCGGAAAGGCCGTAAACCAAGATCAGCAACATGCGGCTGCGGATGCCTGCGAGGCTCGCAGCGGCCCGGTTGACCCCAACCGCCTCGATGAACAGGCCGATGGCTGTGCGCCTCACGAGGAGCGTCACCAGAACCAGCAGGACGAGCGCGATTACCATGGCCATGGGCAGGCCGAGGAAGGATCCGGTGCCGATGAAGATCAGCACGGGATCGGTGAAGGTGACGATGAATCCTTCGGTGATGAGCTGGGCGATGCCGCGTCCTGCAACCATCAATACGAGGGTGGCAACAATGGGCTGGATGTCGAGGACGGCGACGAGGAAGCCGTTCCACAAGCCACAGGCGAGGCCGACGGCGAGCGCGGCGGCAACGGCGACGGGTGCCGGATAGCCGGCCACCACCATTGTCGCGGCCACCGCGCCTGCCATGGCCATCACCGCGCCGACCGAAAGGTCGACGCCTTTGGTGGCGATGACACCCACCATGCCGATGGCCAGGATTGCCACGGGCGCACCCCGGTTGAGAACGTCGATGAGGCTGCCGAAGAGCCTGCCGTCCTGCCATGTGATCCGGAAGAAATTGGGGAACAGCAGCCAGTTGATCAGCAACACGCCCACCAGGGCGATCAACTGCGGGTTGGCCAGCAGGCCCAGGAAACGCCGCGTCATGCCACTTCCTCGTCGCGGTGATTGGCGATCGCCTGCACGATGACGCCGGGATTGATGTTCTCGCCGCTCAGTTCGGCCACCATTTCGCGGTCGCGCATCACCACGATGCGCGAGGAATAGGCCACGACTTCATCGAGCTCGGAGGAGATGACAACCAGCGCGAGCCCCTCGTCGCGCAGCCGGTTGATGGTGCGTACGATCTCGGCATGGGCGCCGACGTCGATACCCCGGGTAGGTTCGTCGAGGATCAGGAAAGCCGGATCGGTTGCCAGCCAGCGGGACAGGATGACCTTCTGCTGGTTGCCACCGGAGAGAAGTTTGACCGGCATGTCGAGCGAAGCCGCGCGAATGTCCATGGCTTCCCCGAAGCGGCCAGCAATCTCCATCTGCTCGTCGCGATTGAGGGCGCTGAACCAACCCAGCTTGCCTTGAAGGGCAATGATGATGTTCTCACGCACCGAGAGGTCGCCAAAAATGCCCTCCGCCTTGCGATCCTCGGGGCAGAAGCCAAAGCCATGAGCGATGGCGTCGGTAGGGCGGGTGATGCTTGCAGGCATGCCGCCAATCTTCAGGGTGCCCTCGTCGGCCGTGTCGGCGCCGAACATGATGCGCGCCATTTCAGTGCGACCGGAGCCCAGGAGACCCGCCACGCCAATCACCTCACCCTTGTGAACGGTGAGGTTGAACGGATGCACGCTGCGCTTGCGGCCATAATTGTTGAAATCGAGGAGAACCTCGCCCATGGGGCGGGCATCTTCGACGCCTGTCGCGCCGGAAAAGGCGACATCCTTGCCCAGCATCAGGCGCACGACATCGGTGCGGGTCATGTCGTCGAGGGCGCGCGTATCCACCAGCTTGCCGTTGCGCAGGATGGTCACGCGGTCGGCAATGGCAAAGACCTGGTCGAGGAAGTGTGTGATGAAGACCACGGCGAGGCCCTGGGCCTTGAGGTCGCGGATGATCTCGAACAGGCGTTCCACCTCGTTCCGATCGAGGCTGGCGGTGGGCTCGTCGAGAATGAGAACCTTGCCGGAAAGCTCGACGGCACGGGCGATGGCAACGATCTGCTGGACAGCGACCGAATGGGCGCCCAGTTCGCTCGACGGGTCGAGTTCGAGCCCGTATCGCTTGAGAATGACCCGCGCGTCGCTTTCCATCTTGCGACGGTTGACGAGGCCGAAGCGGGTCGGCTGGTGCCCGAGGAACAGGTTTTCCGCCACCGATCGATTGGGAAGGAGGTTCACCTCCTGATAGACCGTGCCGATACCGTGGAACTGCGCCTGTTGCGGATTGTCGAGGTGCACCGGCGTGCCATCGACCAGCACGTCACCCCCGTTGGGCTGGTAGGCGCCAGTCAGTATCTTGATAAGGGTGGATTTACCCGCGCCGTTCTCCCCCAAAAGGGCATGAACCTCTCCGGCTCGAAGGCCGAAATTGACTGCGTCGAGTGCAACATGATTGCCGAATATCTTGACGATGCCGCGCGCTTCGAGCGCGTAGTCGGTTTCAGTCATAGCTCCCCCAGGCCCTATTGGGATCAGTTGTAAGGCTCCCAAACACAAAATGTCACCCCGGCGAATGCCGGGGTCCATCTTGAGTTATTCAGGATGGATCCCGGCACGGGGCCGGGATGACACCTTGGGCTTTCAGTCCCGGCGTTTAGTAGCCCAAACCCTTGCGGCGCTCGTATTCGCCTTCCGGATCGTCAGCGGCGGTATAGAGCTTGGATTCGGTGATGATGAACTTCTCCGGCATGGTGCCATCGGCCCAGTAGGCGGCGAGGGCGTCAAAGGCCGGGCCAGCCATGTTCGGGGTCAGTTCCACCGTGGCATTGGCTTCGCCGGCGGCGATGGCGGTAAAGATATCGGGTACGGCGTCGATGGAGACCACGAGGATATCTTCGCCCGGCTTCAGGCCTGCATCCTTGATGGCCTGGATGGCGCCCACAGCCATGTCGTCATTATGGGCATAGACCGCGCAGATGTCGGCGCCCCCATTGGACGACTTCAGGAACGCCTCCATCACTTCCTTGCCCTTGGAACGGGTGAAATCGCCGGTCTGGCTCTGGGTGATGGTGATGTTGGCGGCGCCGGCAATGCCTTCTTCAAAGCCCTGCTTGCGGTTGATGGCGGGGCTGGAGCCCACGGTGCCCTGGAGTTCCACGACATTGCACGGTTCGCCGGCAACTTCATTGACCAGCCATTCGCCGGCAACGCGACCCTCGAGCACCTGGTCGGAAGCGACAGAGGTCAGGTAGAGGTCTTCCGGAGCGTCAATGCCGCGATCCAGCAGCACGACCGGAATTTCGGCTTCCTTGGCTTCGGTGAGCACGTCTTCCCAGCCGGTGGCGACCACCGGGGCGACGAGAATGGCGTCAACGCCCTGGGCGATGAAGCCTCGGATGGCCTTGATCTGGTTTTCCTGCTTCTGCTGGGCGTCGGCGAACTTGAGGTCGACGCCGCGCGCTTCCGCTTCCTGCTTCGTCACGGACGTTTCGGCAGCGCGCCAGCCCGATTCAGAACCGATCTGCGAGAAGCCGATGACCTTGCCCGAAAGGTCTTGCGCCAGGACGGCAGAAGACAAGGCGGTAGCGAGGCCTGCCGCGATGGCAAGCTTGGTAACAATGCTCACGATGAAATCCTCCCAATGGTCGCCCGGCGTATTCGCTTCAGGCGATGAAGGGACGCTATTATAAAGTACTATTATATGTAAAGTGAGAATGTGACGAACTGGAAAATTTCGCGCTCGACCGGAAAAACGCTATATATATTCGCTATTTATCAAGGCCCTCACATCCGTCGATGGCCTTCGAATGAGGCTGGGCGCCCACGCTCGAACGCAATCTCCGGGGTCTGCTTTGAAGGGGCAGGGCGGCGCTTGCCGAGCTTTTGGTTGGCACTTGCGCCCCGTGCGGTGAAGTGTAGCGCCCCCACCGAAAGCGGCGCCACTGGCGCGCGCACTTTCCACCGCTGCGCAAAACAGGCCACTTGCATCGGCCGGGCTTTGCCATTAGACACTGGCTCGCCTGAAGGGGTTTAGCTCAGTTGGTAGAGCATCGGTCTCCAAAACCGAGGGTCGTGGGTTCGAGTCCCCCAGCCCCTGCCAGGCACTGTAATTCCAGATCGTCGAGCCTTGCTCCGATTCCATCACCCCCGAAATCGTGGTTCTGAAATACTGTCCGCAAGTATTGTAAGGCGGGAAAGTGCCAGTCCCCGGCAGGGGTTGGGAGTGCATGGGAACCGGGGACTGACGTTGGAGGTCGCAGGAAGCTAATCCTGCGAGGTCAATAACGCTGCTGCTCGGTAAAAGTTGCCCCGCCGGGTGTCGCCGCGCAGCTTTTTGCATGCTTTCGGGCTGCCGGACCGGAAACCTTGGTCAGCTATTCCGCGGCCGCCGGAAGGTGGGCGACGTGCCGGGCCTTGAGCCTGTTCAGTTGGTGGGCGGCATGGGCCAGAAGGGCTGTTCGCGCCTGCTCATGCGGCACTGTCCCGCAATCGGCCTTCACGGGCAGGTTGAGGCCGTACTCGGTCACATTGCCCATGAACCCCTCGCGTATGCGCACGCGCACGGTTCCGGTGAGACGTCCCTTGATGGTCCGGTGGGGACCGAAGTGCAGCAATTGGCAGCCGATAACCTCGAACGACATCGCTCCCTCCACGAGCTTTGCCACATTCCGGGCACAATTCATCCAATTACAGGCTGCGCGGACACGCAAGTGCAATTCCGCCACTTTTGCACTTATGCTTTACAGGAGCGCCAAACTGGCGGGTGCAGGCCGCCAATGATTCTGATTGGCGCCCTGTTGCAATCCGCAACCAAAGCTTCTAGATAGCGCGCTCTAGCCGTGCGGGATTCCTGCGCGGCCTTTGGTTTTGCACCAAGATACGAAGTAGATTTGCCCATGGCCCGCACGAACCCAGTCCAGTTTCTCCAGCAGGTTCGCTCGGAAGTCAGCAAGGTCACATGGCCCGGCCGGAACGAAGTGGTGATTTCCACCATCATGGTTCTGGTCCTGGTCATCCTGGCCAGCCTGTTCTTCCTCACTGCGGATCAGGTCATCTCCTGGCTCGTGTCCTTGATGCTGTCGATCCGCTAGTCGGGTCTGTTTAGAAAAGATATTGGGAGCGGCGACCCTTTATGGCCAAGCGCTGGTACATCGTTCAGGCGTATTCGAACTTCGAGCGCAAGGTGGCGGAGGATATCCGTCTCAAGGTTGCGCAGAAGAAGCTCGAGCACCTGTTTGAAGACGTGATCGTCCCGACTGAGAAGGTTGTGGAGATCCGTCGCGGCCGCAAGGTGGACACCGAGCGCAAGTTCTTCCCGGGATATGTCCTGGTGAAGATGGACATGACCGACGAGGCGTTCCATCTCATCAAGAACACCCCCAAGGTTACCGGTTTCCTCGGCGCGGACAACAAGCCCATGCCGATCTCGGAGAGCGAGGCCATGTCGATCCTGCAGCAGGTGCAGGAAGGCGTGGATCATCCCAAGCCCTCCGTCAGCTTCGAAGTGGGCGAGAACGTGCGCGTGTCCGACGGTCCCTTCGCCAGCTTCAACGGCGTCGTCGAAGAGGTGGACGAAGAGCGTTCCCGCCTCAAGGTCGAGGTCTCGATTTTCGGTCGCCCCACTCCGGTGGAGCTCGAATACGGTCAGGTCGAAAAGGTCTGATCTCCCCGGGGAAACCCGGAAAACCCGTGGAAGGGGATGGCGCTTTGCCAGCGTCAGGAAACCGCACCACGGCTCAACTGCCTTCGGGCAAACAGAGGATAGAAAATGGCAAAGAAAGTCACTGGTTACGTCAAGCTGCAGGTTCCTGCCGGCTCGGCTACCCCGTCGCCCCCGATCGGCCCGGCCCTCGGTCAGCGCGGTCTGAACATCATGGAATTCTGCAAGGCCTTCAACGCGGCCACGCAGGAAATGGAAAAGGGCTCGCCCATTCCGGTCGTGATCACCGCCTATGCCGACAAGAGCTTCACCTTCGAGATGAAGCAGCCGCCGGTTACCTACTTCATCAAGAAGGCCGTTGGCCTCAAGTCCGGTTCGAAGAATCCGGGCAAGGAATCTGCCGGCACCATCACGCAGGCGCAGCTGCGCGATATCGCTGCCAAGAAGATGAAGGATCTCAACGCTGACGATATCGAGGCTGCCGTCTCGATGATCGCCGGCTCTGCCCGTTCCATGGGCATCCAGGTCGAGGGCTAAGAATATGGCAAAGATCGCAAAGAAGGTCGCCAAGGCCCGTGAAGGCATCGACCGCAACAAGCTCTACGGTCTCGAAGAGGCCGTGAAGATGGTCAAGGCTCGCGCTTCGGCCAAGTTCGACGAAACCGTCGAGATCGCGATGAACCTGGGCGTTGACCCCCGCCACGCCGACCAGATGGTCCGCGGCGTCGTCAACCTGCCCAACGGCACCGGCAAGACCGTTCGCGTCGCCGTGTTCGCCCGTGGCGCCAAGGCCGACGAAGCCAAGGCCGCCGGTGCTGACATTGTCGGCGCCGAAGACCTGCTGGAAGTCATCCAGGGCGGCAAGATCGATTTCGATCGCTGCATTGCCACCCCGGACATGATGCCGCTGGTCGGTCGCCTCGGTAAGGTCCTGGGCCCGCGCAACCTGATGCCGAACCCCAAGGTCGGCACCGTGACCATGGACGTCAAGGGCGCCGTTGGTGCTGCCAAGGGCGGCGCCGTGGAATACCGCGTCGAGAAGGCTGGTATCATCCATGCCGGTATCGGCAAGGTCTCGTTCTCGGAAGAAGCCCTTCTGCAGAACATCAAGGCCTTTACCGACGCCGTCGTGAAGTCCAAGCCGGCTGGTGCCAAGGGCACCTATGTCAAGAAGGTCGCCGTGTCCTCGACCATGGGCCCGGGCGTCCATGTCGAGCCGTCCTCGGCCATCTGATCGAAGAATTCCGGGCGGTTCGCCGCCCGGTTTCATCCCTCCCACGGGAGAGATGTAAAAGTCCTGTCCGAGACTGCCGGCCGGCATCATGCCGTTAATTCCGAATGGAGCCAGCAATAGACGGGGTGAGACCCAATTCCGGGCCGAATGGCTCATACGGGTTGCGGTTCGAACCTAAGCCAGTTGCCCCTCGCGGGCACTCGGTTGGCAGGCACTAACCGTTGTTCCCCGGTCCCAAAAGGGCAGGGGGCAGCAATTGGCAATGGTTCCATGGCAGATGCCATGGGGCTAATTTGTGGAGACTAGCTTTGGAAAGAGCGGAAAAGAGTGCAGTCATTGCCTCGCTCCAGGAAGCCCTCGCGGGCGCTGGATCGATCGTGGTTGCGCACAATACCGGCCTGACCGTCGCTGCGTTCACTGACCTGCGCGTGCAGGTCAAGAAGGCTGGCGGCAAGGTCAAGGTCGCAAAGAACCGCCTTGCCAAGCTCGCTCTGAAGGAAACCGATGTCGCTGACATTTCGGACCTGTTCACCGGTCCGACCGTCATCGCCTATGCGGAAGATCCCGTCGCTGCGCCCAAGATCGCAGCGGCCTTCGCCGAGAAGAACCAGAAGTTCGTGATTCTCGGTGGTGCCATGGGTTCGACTGCTCTGGACGCCAATGGCGTCAAGGCGCTGGCGACCATGCCGTCGCTCGACGAACTGCGCGCCAAGCTCGCAGGCCTCGTCAAGCAGCCGGCACAGAACATCGCTTCCATCCTCGTGCAGCCGGGTGCGGGCATTGCTCGCGTCCTCAAGGCTCACGCGGAAAAGAGCGAAGCGGCGTAAGGCCGTTCCAAACTAACTCAACATTCGAAACCGAACCCAAACTGGAAAGAGTATAAAATGGCTGATCTCGCCAAGCTCGTAGACGACCTCTCGGCCCTGACCGTTCTGGAAGCTTCCGAACTGTCCAAGATGCTGGAAGAAAAGTGGGGCGTCTCCGCCGCCGCTCCGGTTGCTGTTGCCGCTGCTGGTGGCGCTGCTGCCCCGGCCGCTGCTGCTGAAGAAAAGACTGAATTCGACGTGATCCTGGCCGCCTTCGGCGACAACAAGATCAACGTCATCAAGGAAGTCCGCGCCATCACCGGCCTGGGCCTGGGCGAAGCCAAGGCTCTGGTTGAAGGCGCTCCGAAGGCCGTCAAGGAAGGCGTGTCGAAGGCTGAAGCCGAAGACATCAAGAAGAAGCTGGAAGATGCCGGCGCCAAGGTCGAACTGAAGTAATTTCAGTTAAGACTTGAAAAATGCGAGGCGGCGCTGTATGTGCCGTCTCGCTTTTCCGTTTTCTACGGAATGATTCGCTAGGGCCGATTGGATGGGTCCAGGCGCCAATTTGCGGAAATATATGACGAATTTGGATGTCGCGGGCAGCTTGCAGCCTCTGATGACCTCGCCGTGGGCTTGCCTGCGTGCGGGGCTTTAGTCGCTGATCACACTGCTGTGATCGTGTTTTTTCGGGTCGAAAGCACGATTGAGCGTCGTCCGGTGACCCATTGAATTGACTACCAGGCATATATCCCGAGCGCCGACGGCTGATAGTCGGGTCTTTGGATATCTGCCTCCGAGACAAGCAAAAATGGAGCGCCACGCCGGCAGGTGGGGGCGCGATAACCAGAAACAGGAGCTTTCATGGCTACCACGTTCAACGGCCGCCGCAAGGTTCGCAAGTCCTTCGGTTCCATCCGCGAAGTCACGGAGCTGCCCAACCTGATCGAAGTCCAGAAGGCTTCCTATGATCAGTTCCTCCAGGTCGATGAGCCCAAGGGCGGTCGTCCGGAAGAAGGGTTGCAGTCCGTCTTCAAGTCGGTGTTCCCGATCACGGATTTCTCCAACACGGCGAGCCTGGAATTCGTGCGCTACGAATTCGAGCAGCCCAAGTATGACATCGACGAGTGCCGTGCGCGCGACATGACTTTCGCTGCCCCGCTCAAGGTGACGCTGCGGCTGATCGTGTTCGAAGTGGACGAGGAAACCGGCGCCCGTTCGGTCAAGGACATCAAGGAGCAGGACGTCTACATGGGCGACATGCCCTTCATGACGCCCAACGGCACCTTTGTCGTCAACGGCACCGAGCGCGTCATCGTCTCGCAGATGCACCGTTCCCCGGGCGTGTTCTTCGATCACGACAAGGGCAAGACCCATTCGTCGGGCAAGCTGCTGTTTGCCGGCCGCATCATTCCCTATCGCGGTTCCTGGCTCGACATCGAGTTCGACGCCAAGGACATCGTCTACGCGCGTATCGACCGTCGCCGCAAGATTCCGGTCACCTCGCTGCTCAAGGCACTGGGCATGGATGCCGAGGAAATCCTCGACACCTATTACACCAAGCTGCAGTACGAGAAGACCGAGAAGGGCTGGCGCGTTCCCTACGATGCCGAGAAGTGGAAGGGCGCCAAGCCGACCCACGACCTGATCGACGCCAAGACCGGCGACGTCGTGCATGAGGGTGGCAAGAAGCTTTCGGCCCGCCAGGCCAAGAAGCTGGCCGAGAATGGCCTGACCCATCTGCTCGCTGTCGACGAAGACCTCTACGGCATGTATGTCGCGGAAGACCTGGTCAACCTCAAGACTGGTGAAATCTACGCCGAAGCCGGCGACGAGCTTGATGAGAAGCTGCTGACGAACCTGGTCAGCAAGGGTTTCGACGAGCTGCCGATCCTCGACATCGACCACATCACCATCGGTGCCTATATCCGCAACACGCTGGCTGTGGACAAGAACGAGAGCCGTGAAGACGCTCTCTTCGACATCTACCGCGTGATGCGTCCGGGCGAACCGCCGACCGTCGAAACCGCCGAAGCGATGTTCCAGTCGCTGTTCTTTGACGCCGAACGCTACGACCTCTCGGCCGTTGGCCGCGTCAAGATGAACATGCGCCTCGAACTCGATGCGCCGGACACCATGCGCACCCTGCGCAAGGAAGACATCGTCGAAGTCGTCCGCACCCTCGTGGACCTGCGCGATGGCCGTGGCGAGATCGACGACATCGACAACCTAGGCAACCGCCGCGTTCGCTCGGTCGGCGAACTCATGGAAAACTCCTACCGCCTTGGCCTGCTCCGCATGGAACGCGCCATCAAGGAGCGCATGAGCTCGGTCGAGATCGACACGGTCATGCCGCAGGACCTGATCAACGCCAAGCCGGCCGCTGCCGCCGTGCGTGAATTCTTCGGCTCCAGCCAGCTCTCGCAGTTCATGGACCAGACCAACCCGCTTTCGGAAGTGGCGCACAAGCGTCGTCTCTCCGCACTCGGGCCTGGCGGTCTCACCCGCGAACGCGCCGGCTTCGAAGTGCGCGACGTGCACCCGACCCACTATGGCCGTATCTGCCCGATCGAAACGCCGGAAGGCCCAAATATCGGTCTGATCAACAACCTGGCCACCTATGCGCGCGTCAACAAGTACGGCTTCATCGAAACCCCGTACCGCAAGATCGTCGACGGCAAGCTGACCAACGAAGTGGTGTACCTCTCCGCCATGGAAGAGGCGAAGCACTACGTCGCCCAGGCCAACGTGCAGTTCAACGCTGACGGTACCCTGAAGGACGATCTGGTTGTGGCCCGCCACGCCGGTGACAACGGCCTGACCCCCAAGGAAAACGTCGACCTGATGGACGTTTCGCCCAAGCAGATGGTGTCGGTTGCCGCTTCGCTGATCCCGTTCCTCGAGAACGACGACGCCAACCGCGCGCTGATGGGCTCGAACATGCAGAAGCAGGCTGTGCCGCTGCTGCGTGCCGAGGCTCCCTTCGTCGGTACCGGCATGGAGCCCGTCGTGGCCCGTGACTCTGGCGCCGCCATCGTCGCCAAGCGCACTGGTATCGTCGACCAGGTGGACGCCACCCGTATCGTCATTCGCGCAACGGAAGAAACCGATGCGTCGAAGTCGGGCGTCGACATCTACAACC
>CBFGPB010000059.1:0-11653 GCA_965650545.1 uncultured Devosia sp.
GGCGCGGGCGTTTCCACGTCGGCCGGCGAGGGCGTCACCTGGTTCTCTTCGGTATTGCCCGTGGGCTGGGCCAGCTCGGCCGGCTCCTCACTCTCCACCACAGATGGCGTATCGGTCTCGACCACTTCGCTGTCGAGCTGGCCCAGCCGGATATTGGAGAATTCCTCGATCGGCACCAGGTCGACGGCAATGGACTGCACGGTCGGCTCGAGGGGCTCGGTCAATCCAAGATTGATGAGACCCAGCACCAACAGCAGAACGTGGACGGATGCCGATACGACGAGGCCGGTACGCATGCCCGGGGCCTACCTCTCGCGCTCGGTGACGAGCCCGATCTTGGTATAGCCGGCGGCCGAGAGCAGGCCCATGACCCGCATCACCGTGCCGTAATTGGCCGTGGTGTCGCCGCGCAGGTAGATGCGATCTTCCACCGTGGCCAACGTGCCCATCGTGGTCACCAGATCCGCTTCGGCAACAGGGGCTTCATCGACGAAAATGGCCCCATCCGGCGAGACCGAAACCGTGATCGGCCGTGTCTGACTGGGCAACTCGTTAGCCGCCGTGCGCGGCAGGTCCACCGGGACGCCCGACGTCATCATCGGTGCGGCCACCATGAAGATGATGAGCAGCACCAGCATGACGTCGACCATCGGCGTCACGTTGATTTCGCTCATGACGGCCCGGCTCTTGCGGCGTCGGCGGCGTCCGCCGCCCCCGCCACCCGATGCGACACCCATGCCCATGTCAGCGGCTCCGGGCTTCGAGCTGGCGAGACAGGATCGTGGAGAATTCGTCGGCAAAGCCCTCGAGACGCCCGATCATCTTGCCGGCGTCGGACGAGAGCTTGTTATAGGCGATAACCGCCGGGATAGCCGCGACGAGGCCGATGGCCGTTGCGAACAGGGCTTCCGCAATCGGGCCGGCCACGACCGCGAGATTGGTGTCGGACGAGGCGGCGATGTTGGTGAAGGCATTCATGATGCCCCAAACGGTACCGAAAAGGCCGATGAATGGACCGGCCGAACCCACCGTGGCGAGGAAGTTGAGACGCTTCTCGAGATACTCACTCTCGCGGGCGATAGCCACGTCGAGCACCTTGTCGAGGCGCTGCTGCATGCCAAGGAAGCTGGCCGCATTCTGCTCGTGACTGCGCTTCCATTCCTTCATGGCTGCGACAAACACGGCGCCGAGACCGCCCGAGGGCTTCTCGGCCTGCTGCTGGTAAAGCTCTTCCAGCGACTGCCCGGACCAGAATGTGCGCTCGAAGCGGTTCATCTCCGCATGGGTGCGCCGGTAGGCGATGGTCTTGTCGATGATGATGGCCCAGCACCAGATCGAGGCGCCGAGCAGCCCCAGCATCACCGACTTGACGACAAAGTCGGCGGCCCAGAACAGGCCCCAGATGGAGAGGTCAGCATGGGGAGCGGCCGCTCCCACTGCATCCATGGCTTCCATGAAACGTATTCCTTCTGGCCGTCTCGTGCATGCGGCCCCATTGCCTGTGCGATGGGGACGAAATCTGTCAAAATTAAGAGAAATGCCCGCATTTCCGGGCGCTGGAGTAGTCCGGCGCGGCGCAAATCTGCCTATCCGCTCCTTATGGTCACCGAAGGGTTAACAAACCGATTCCGCCAGCCTTTGTGCGATTTGCCCCAGATCAAGAACCTGCGAGCCAGCCGGGATCATACTGACTTCAAAATGGGCATGCCCTGTTCGGGGGATTGGCCATAGGGAGGCAGATTCGATGTCACATGTTGTTGTTCTCGGCGCCGGCCTGGGCGGTACGATCATGGCCTATGAACTGCGCGACCGGCTCGGCGCGGAGCACCGGATATCGGTGATCAACAAGGGCGCCCGCTACTCCTTCGTACCCTCGAATCCCTGGGTCGCCGTGGGCTGGCGCGACAGGCAGGATGTCGAGATCGACCTTGGACCGGTCTTTGCCCGGCGCGACATCGGCTTCTTTCCCCAGGGTGCCCGCCGCCTCGATCCGGCGGCCCGCAGGATCGAGCTGCTCGACGATAGCCATGTCGACTATGACTATCTCGTCATCGCCACCGGCCCCGAACTCGCCTTCGACGAGATTGAAGGTTTCGGCCCGGAGCATGAGACGCAGTCGGTCTGCTTCATCGATCATGCCGTATCGGCCAAAGCCGCATTCGATCGCCTCGTTGCCAATCCTGGGCCTGTGATCATCGGCGCGGTGCAGGGGGCGTCCTGCTTCGGCCCCGCCTATGAATTCGCCTTCATCCTCGACAAGGCCCTGCGCGACGCGAAGGTGCGCGACAGGGTTCCGATGACCTTTGTCAGCTCCGAACCCTATATCGGCCATCTCGGCCTCGACGGTGTCGGCGACACCAAGGGCCTGCTCGAAAGCGAGATGCGGCAGCGGCACATCAAGTGGATCTGCAATGCCAAGGTCGACAAGTTTGCCGACGGCAACCTGCAGGCTGCGGAGATCGGCGAGGATGGGACGGCCATTCGCCAGCACACCCTGCCCTATTCCTACGCCATGATGCTGCCTGCCTTCCGGGGCGTTGCGGCAGTGCGGGGCATCGAGGGGCTGACCAATCCGCGCGGCTTCATCCTTGTCGACAAGCACCAGCGCAACCCGGCCTTTCCCGAAATCTTCGCCGTTGGGGTCTGCGTGGCGATCCCGCCCACCGGCAAGACCCCGGTGCCAGTGGGCGTGCCCAAGACCGGTTTCATGATCGAATCCATGGTGACGGCAACCGTGCACAACATTGCCAATCTGGTCGCCGGCAAGCCGCCCCAGGCCGAGCCGACCTGGAATGCCATTTGCCTTGCCGATTTCGGCGATGGCGGCGTCGCCTTTGTCGCCCAGCCCCAGATCCCGCCGCGAAACGTCAACTGGGCTGCATCCGGCATATGGGTCCACGCGGCCAAGATCGCCTTCGAAAAATACTTCCTGCACAAGATGCGCTCTGGCACCTCCGAGCCCTTCTACGAAAGGCTTGCCCTGCAGGTCCTGGGGATAGACAAGCTTAAGGCGATCAAGCTGGATGAGGCCGCACCGCCGACCTAATTCGTTCAGGCGCCGGGCACCAGAATAGCCCTGAGGTTTGCGGGCAACCGCGCCGGCCCGCCACTCATCTTGATGGCAACCACGGTCACCTGGGCCGAAGCGATGAGCTTGTCGTTCCGCGATATCGTCTGGTCCAGCACCAGCCGCACGCCGCTGCTCTCCACCACGGTCGTTCGGACCATCAGCAGGTCATCGATACGGGCGGCAGCGACAAATTCCAGCGCCATCGAGCGCACGGCGAAGGCGATGCCCTGTTCGGCCAGTTCGTGGTGGTGGATGCCCAGATCACGTAGAAACTCGGTGCGGCCCCGCTCGAAGAATTTGAGGTAGGCCGCGTGGTAGACGTTCCCGGAAAAGTCGGTGTCCTCGTAATAGATGCGGACCGGGATCACATGATCGCTCATGTCGTGCCGCGCTCGTCATGCGTGATGTGAACCTGGTCGTCTGGCAGACGCCGCAGGAAGCCGGGGAGCCAGCGCGGCAAGAGATTGAAGGCTTCCAGGGAATTGCCCTCGAGCGGCACCCAATGGAACGACAGAATATGTCCCTCGTCAGGCCGCTGCAGCCAGGGCGAGGCCCCGTCCGGCTGCTGTCCCGGCAGGGCGACGTCATAAAAGAAGCCCAGCTCGTGAAAGTCTTCGCCTTCGCGGCGGTAGAAGCTTTCCGACGTCGCGATCATGCGGCGGACCTCGGCCGGCATCGCGAGTTCCTCCGCCATTTCGCGCGTGAGGCTGAGCCGGCTGTCCTCGCCCAACTCGATCCGTCCACCGGGCAACATCGTATAGTCGTCGTCATCCTCGCGGCAGACCAGCACATGCCCCTCGACCATGATGATCCCGGCGACGCGGAAGTTGAACCGCTGCCCCTCGATGGGAAAGCTGATGACATGGCGGGCGCTCACTCTTCACTCTCCTCGAAGAGACTGGACTGCAGCCCGACAAATCCCTGCGGCACGACCTTGCCCAGATGCTGGAAGGCGATTGACGTCAGCATGCGGCCGCGCGGGGTGCGCTGGATGAAGCCCTGCTGCAGAAGATAGGGCTCGACGATTTCCTCAATGGCATCGCGCGGTTCGCTCAGCGCCGCGGCAATGGTCTCGATGCCCACCGGCCCCCCATTGTAGAAGTCGGCAATGACATTGAGATAGCGCCGATCAAGCTGGTCGAGCCCGCGGGCATCGACATCAAGGCGCAGCAGGGCCTTGTCGGCCAACTGGCTATTGACCTCGGCCGCGCCCTCGACCTGCGCGAAATCAATCACGCGGCGCAGCAGGCGACCGGCGATACGCGGCGTGCCGCGCGATCGCCGTGCCACTTCCATGGCGCCGTCCGACGACATGGGCATGCCCAGCAGCCGCGCGCCGCGGGTGACGATCTTCACGAGTTCTTCCGGCGTATAGAAATTGAGCCGGACGGGAATGCCGAAGCGGTCGCGCAACGGCGTCGTCAGCAGGCCCGCGCGGGTCGTCGCGCCCACCAGGGTGAACTTGGCAAGATCGATGCGGACAGAGCGCGCTGCCGGCCCTTCGCCGATGATGAGGTCGAGCTGGAAATCCTCCATCGCCGGATAGAGGACTTCCTCGATGGCCGGATTCAAACGATGGATTTCGTCGATGAACAGGACGTCGCGCTCTTCGAGATTGGTCAGCAGCGCCGCGAGATCGCCGGCCTTGGCGATGACCGGACCAGAGGTGGCACGGAAGCCGACGCCCAGTTCCTTGGCGATGATCTGCGCCAGCGTCGTCTTGCCCAGGCCCGGCGGCCCCACGAACAGGACATGGTCGAGCGCCGAGCCCCGCTTTTTCGCGGCCTCGATGAACACTTCAAGATTGGCCCTCGCCGCCGCCTGTCCGACAAAATCGGAAAAGCCGGAGGGCCGGAGCGAAACGTCGAGACTGTCGTCCCGGCCGGCGGATGCGGAGGTGAGGGTCACGCCTGTCCTATTGAATGCTGGAGACCGGGACGCAGGCCGAGCGCACGGCCGTTTTGTCCTTGAGGTCGGGATTCTGCCGCGTCATGCGGAAGAACATCTTGGTGAGATAGTCCAAGCGCGCATCGCACGACCATCGCGGCAGCGGCTGGGCCGGATCATGGAAGTAGTAGGGCTTGGTGGAACCGTCCGTCTCGACGAACCAAATGGCCACCGCTGTTGCTTCATTCTGATCGGCCGAGGCCGCCGGCGCCCATGCCGCCATCGACAGAGCTATTGCAACACCGACACCCAAAAGTCTGTTCTTCCTGGCCATTCCCTGTCCCCTTCTGTTCCGGCGCGTTTCGGCAGCCTAGCTGCTCAATTCCCTCAAGCCCAGCCGGATCAGCTTCTCGGTTGGCGTATCCTCGCCTTCGCGCCCAACGACCCGCGCCACTGCGGACGAGGCCTGGGCGCTGGAATAGCCCAGATTGGTCAGGGCCGAGACCGCGTCGCTGACATTGCCTGAGGCGACGCCTTCGCCCAATGCCGTCTGCAACCCAAGGGTACCGGCGTCGATCACACCTATCGCGGGCACCTTGCCCTTGAGCTCGGTGACCACACGCAGCGCCAGTTTCGGCCCCACCCCGTTGGCGCGGCCGATCATCGCCTTGTCCTGCAGGGCCACGGCGCTGGCCAGTTCGGAAGGCGACATGATGGAAAGGATGGACAGGGCGACGCGCGCGCCCACGCCCTGCACGGTGGTCAGCAGATTAAACCAGCTCTTTTCCGCCTCGCTGGCAAAGCCATAGAGCTTGATGAAATCCTCGCGCACCACGGTTTCGATGAAGACCACTGCCGACTCGCCGACGCGCGGCAGGGTCTGCAGCGTGCGCCCCGAACAGTGGACCTCATAGCAGACACCGCCGCAGTCGATGAGCACCCAATCGTCACCAAAGCTGTCGACCAGGCCCTTCAATTTGCCGATCATACAAGGGCTCCCATGCGGCGGGCAGAGACACGGTGATGGGCATGGCAGATGGCCACCGCCAGCGCGTCGGCCGCGTCAGCGCCCTTGAAACTGGCCGTGGGAAGGAGCGTGCGCACCATCAGTTCCACCTGCTTCTTTTCAGCATGGCCCGTGCCGACAACCGACTTCTTGACGAGATTGGTGGCATATTCGGCCACATAGAGCCCGTGCTGGGCCGGCGTGACCAGGGCGACGCCACGCGCCTGCCCCAGGATCAGCGCCGAGCGCGCGCCGGAATTGACGAATGTCTCCTCCACCGCTGCCTCATCAGGCCGGTGCTCGGCCAGAATATCGGCCAGGCCGGAGGCTAGCGCCACGAGGCGATCGGCGAAGATCCCGTCGATGGGCGGTGTAACCGTGCCGGCAGCCACGAAGGTCAGCCGGTTGTCCAGCGCTTCGATGATTCCCCATCCGCAGCGGCGCAGGCCAGGGTCGATGCCGATGATTCGCACGGAACGTGTCATGGTGATCCTTGTAGTCAGCGCGTCGAAGCTTACCAAGGACAAAGTGAACAAATGAGCAACAACAAACCGATCTGCCTCAGCTCGTTCAATTTTTACCGGATGGACAAACCTATCGTTGAGGCGGCAGAGCGTAGCTAACGCCATTGGGAATGCAGGCAGGCGGGGCAGCGATGGCGGGGACACGAACCGGGTTTTCGGACAGGATGGACGCGTCCAATCCCCAGTCAATCGCTTTTGCTAACATATTGAGGCGCCCCAGTTCCTGCCAAGGCGATCGACGCGCCCTGCCCCTGCGCAGCGGTGAACGCCCGTGACGGCGCCGCGCAATCCCCTCCTGCATGGCTGGTCGAGCGTGGGGCGCTGGACCATGTTCGGCACGCTGGCCTGCATGGCGGCCTCGGTCGGGTTTGTCCGGATCGCCTTTGGCGACCTCAGCGGCGAACTGGCGCTGCGACTCACGGTCAGCGCCGCCGCCCTGCCCCTCATCATCGGCGCGCCGCTCTTTTTCTATTTCAGCCTGCGCATGCGGGGCCTGGCCATGGCCAATGCCCGTCTCGGCCGCGTCGCGCGCACCGACAGCCTCACCGCCTGCCTCAATCGTGGCGCCTTCACCAGCCGCATCGATGCCTGGCTGCGCGACCCGGCGACCGCCAGCTGTGGCGCTTTGCTGGTCATCGACGCCGACAACTTCAAGTCGATCAACGACCTCTATGGCCATGACCTGGGGGATGAGGCCCTCACCATCATCGCGCGGGCCATCCGCTCCATCCTGCGCACCGGCGACATCGTGGGTCGCATGGGGGGTGAGGAGTTCGGGGTCTTCCTGCCCGGGGTCACCCAGCACCAAGCCCAGATCGTCGCCGACCGCATCCGGGACGCCGTCAGTGCCGCCGATTTCCGGCCCCATGGCGAACCGCGCCAGCTCTCGGTGAGCATCGGCGGAGCGGCCTTCTCCGAAACCACCAGCTTCGCCCAGCTTTTCCGCATCGCCGACCAGCGCCTCTACGGCGCCAAGCATGCCGGCCGCAACACCTCCGCCGTGGTCCAGGTGGAAGACCACCCGGTGATCAACCTCAAACGCAGGGCATGAAAAAGGGCGGCCACCGGGCCGCCCCCAACATTCAGCGGGATGGCCCTCCCGCCAGGCGATCCTAGATCACACGCCGAGCTTGGCTGCGTCTTCGTCACTCATGTCGAAGTTCGAATAGACGTTCTGCACGTCGTCGTCTTCTTCCAGCGTCGCGAGCAGCTTCATCAGCGTCGCGCCCTTTTCGGCGTCGATCGGGGTCTCGTTCTGCGGCTTCCAGATGGCCTTGACCGACTCGGCCGCACCCAGAACCTTTTCGAGCTCGGCGGCAACTTCGGCCATGTTCTCGAAGCTGGTGTAGATATAGTGGCCTTCCTCGTCGCTCTCGACGTCGTCGGCGCCGGCCTCGATGGCCGCTTCCATCACCTTGTCTTCAGAGCCTGCGGAAGCCGGATAGGTGATTTCGCCGACGCGGTCGAACATGAATCCGACCGAGCCGGTTTCACCCAGGGCACCACCGTTCTTCGAGAAGTACGAGCGCACGTTCGAGGCAGTGCGGTTGCGATTGTCGGTCAGCGCCTCGACAATGACGGCAACGCCACCGGGGCCATAGCCTTCATAGCGGATTTCGTCATAGTTCTCGCCGTCGCTGCCCTGCGCCTTCTTGATGGCGCGGTCGATATTGTCCTTGGGCATGGACTGGGCGCGGGCATTGGCCACGGCCAGGCGCAGACGGGCGTTGAAGGCCGGATCGGGCATGCCCATCTTGGCGGCCACGGTGATTTCGCGGGCCAGCTTGGAAAAGACCTTCGAGCGCGCCGCGTCCGACTTGCCCTTGCGGTGCATGATGTTTTTGGCGTGGGAATGGCCAGCCATGAGAGACCTCGGATATGCAATTTCAGAATTTCGGCATGGCTTATAGGGGGCCGGAAGCCAAAAATAAAGCGCCCG
The DNA here is from genome assembly GCA_965650545.1 of uncultured Devosia sp. Taxonomy (GTDB): domain Bacteria; phylum Pseudomonadota; class Alphaproteobacteria; order Rhizobiales; family Devosiaceae; genus Devosia. Next base: position 8,427 of record CBFGPB010000059.1, read on the forward strand.
CCCCGACTGTGAAGCCGGGCGGGCGCAGATTTGGCGGCGACGATCAACCCGGATCGTGCTTGTTCCAGATGCCTTGATCGATCTTTCCAGCCAGCTCGGGATAGTCCGCTGCATGGAACAACGGCACCTTGCCCGCCTTGCGCTGCGCCCGGTAGTCGCGGGTCAGCTTGACCACGGTCCCCGACAAAAGAACGATGGCGATGAGATTGACCGTGGCCATCAGCCCCATGGACGCATCAGCCGCGTTGAAGACCGTCGCCACGCTCTCATAGGCCCCCCAGACAACCATGGCGAGCACGCCCACACGCAACACTGTGAGCCCCGGCATGTTGCCGACCCTGAGGAAAGTCATGGCATTTTCGGCGTAGGAATAGTTGCCGATGATCGAGGTGAAGGCGAAGAACAGGATGGCGATGGCAATGAAATATTGCCCCGCCCCGCCAATGTGAACCGTCATGGCCGCCTGGGTCAACGGCGTGCCGGTCAATTCACTGCCGGGCACCATTACGCCCGAGAGCAGGATCATCAGCGCCGTGGCAGTGCAGATGAGGATCGTGTCGATGAACACGCCCAGCGCCTGCACGAAGCCCTGCGAGGAGGGGTGATGCGGATCGGGCGTCGCAACAGCGGCGATATTGGGCGCTGAGCCCATGCCCGCTTCGTTGGAGAAAAGGCCCCGCTTGACCCCGTTGAGCAGGGCACCGGCAAGCCCGCCTCCGGCGGCATCGAGCCCAAAGGCGCTCTGCACGATCGTGCCGAGCAGCCCTGGGATCTCGCCGATATGGACGACGACCACATAGAGCGCCACCAGCAGGTAGATGACCGCCATGAAGGGCACGATGATCTCGGCAACGCGCGCGATCTGCTTGATGCCCCCAAAAATGACAATGCCCGTCAGCACGGCCAAAGCCACCCCAACCCAGAGCTTGTCAAAACCGAAGGCGCCCTGCATGGCGTCAGCGATGGAATTGGCCTGCACCGCATTGAAGACGAGCCCGAAGGCCAGGATCAGGCAGACCGAGAAGATCGCCCCGGCCCAGGGCGCGCCAAGGCCTTTGGCGATATAGAAGGCTGGACCACCGCGATATTCGCCGTCTTCGTTCCGGGTCTTGTAGAGCTGGGCCAAGGTGGATTCGGAATAGGCCGTGGCCATGCCCACCAGCGCCACCATCCACATCCAGAAAATTGCGCCAGGCCCGCCCAGATAAAGCGCCACCGCCACGCCCGCCAAATTTCCCGTGCCCACACGGGACGCCAGCGAGGTGCAGAGCGCCTGGAAGGGCGTGATGCCAGCGCTGTCGCCCTTTTTCGAGCCCAGCACGGAGCGGAACATTTCACCGAAATTGACGAACTGGATGAAACCCAGCCGCACGGTGAAGAACAGGCCTACAGCCAGGAGGCCATAGATCAGGACATAGCCCCAGAAAATGTCGTTGAGAAAATTGATGATCGGATCGAGCATTGCCCCACTTCCCTCATGCGTGGACGATTGATCGGCACGTCACGCCGCATCCGGGGCCATTTCTCTCTTTCCAGCCAATGTGTTTGTCTGCACCCCAGGCGCAACGCCCTGATCGGACCCCAATTCCGCAGTCCGGGCAAGGGGGAATTCTCCCGATATGGGCTCAGTCCTCTGGAAATTCGGGCAGCATCTGGCTGAGCACACCGCCCACCCGCAACGGCGCCACGAAGCGGGCCAGCCCGGTCCTCGGATCGGTCTCGACCACGACGCCGCAAAGGGTGGCCTCGCCTTCGGCCGGGGTGAAACGGCCATTGGGAATGCCGGTGAGGAAGCGGTTGAGCGGCTCGTCGGTCTCGGTGCCGATAATGCTGTCAAAGTCACCACACATGCCGGCATCGGCCATGAAGGCGGTGCCGTTGCGGAGCACGCGGTGGTCGGCCGTGGGGATGTGGGTATGGGTGCCCACGACCAGGGTCGCGCGGCCATCCAGGTAATGCCCCATGGCCTGGATTTCCGAGGTCGCTTCGGTATGGAAGTCGACGATGACCGCATCGGCCACTTCGCCCAGCGGCGCTTCGGCAATGGCAGCCTCGACGGCCCGGAACGGATCATCGATGGGAGGCATGAAGACCCGTCCCAGTGCGTTGACCACCAGCACGCGGTGGCCATTGCGCCCCTCGACCATCATGGCGCCGCGGCCCGGCGTGCCTTGGGGATAGTTGATCGGACGGATCAGGGTTGGCTCGCGCTCGATATAGGTCAGGGCCTCGCGCTGGTCGAAGGCGTGGTCCCCCAGGGTGACGATATCGGCGCCAGCATCGCGCAGGGCCTGGAAATGGCTCTCGATCAGCCCCTTGCCATGACTGGCATTCTCACCATTGACCACCACGAAATCGAAGCCGTAACGGGCGATCAGCCCCGGCAGGCGTTCGGCCACACCGTCACGCCCGGAGCGGCCCATTACATCGCCCAGAAACAACAGCCTCATGCGGCAGAACCGAAGAAGCGCACGCCGTTTTCGGTGACGATGGCATCGAGCGGCACGTCATGCGGCTCGCGCGGAATATGCGGCAGTTCCTGGGCCGCGAAAGCCAGGCCCACCAGCATCGGCTTCCTGGGCAGCACGGCAAGGGTGCGGTCATAATAGCCGCCGCCATAGCCAAGGCGGGTGCCTTCGCTGTCAAAGCCGAGCAGCGGCATCAGGACGATGTCGGGCGCGGCCCGCGGGGCCAGGTCGGAGGGCGCGAGCGTGCCGAAGCCCGCTTCATAAAGCGGCGCGTCGGCCTCCCAGACGCGCAGGTCAAGCGGGGCCTCGTCGCCCTCGACCACGGGCAGGACGACTTTCTGGCCGCTGTCCATCAGGCGTATGAGAATGGGCTGGCAATCGAGCTCGTCGCGGATGCGCCAGTAGCCGGCAATCACATCCTCGGGCGCATAGGCGATGGATTCGAAGAAATGCGTGGCGACGGCCTTGGCCGCCTCGGCCCGGACCTCGTCGGAGAGCGCGGCGCGCACCGCATGAGCATCCTTGCGCAGGTCGGCCTTCACCGCTTCGATCGCCTCGTCCGCCATGCGCCCTCGTCAGTGTTCAATTCGGTGCCGCCCTGGCCGTGGGACTTGCGATCCCGGGAACCTACATACGTAGGTGGGCGCCGTATGTCCGAGCCCACGGGCCCGGTCAGGGACAGCTCCCTTAGGATCGATTAAGGCCCCGGGGATATGTGTGTCCTCACGCACCGGGCAGCGGATAGAGATATAGGCGTTT
>CBFGPB010000060.1:0-11489 GCA_965650545.1 uncultured Devosia sp.
ACGAAGCCGCCCGCAATCTCTTTTCCATGCTGCACGAGCTTGACGCGACGGGCGCTGCCTCCATCGCCGTGGCACCCATCCCGGAAACCGGCCTCGGCGAAGCGATCAACGATCGCCTCCGCCGCGCTGCCGCCCCGCGGAAATAGCGATCTATACCCAACCACAAGGCCGCCCTCGGACTTGATCCGAGGGCCATTCTCAACATCCGCAGATATGGCGAGTGGTCCTCGGGTCAGGCCCGAGGACGGTACTGTGCATGTGAAGTCGTGCGGGAGCGTCCAGCCTAGTCCCGGACCTTGTACGGCTTCTGGTCGCGCATGAACCGCGCCAGCGCTTCGAGGTCGGCATCGCCGCCCGGCGGCAGCACGACGCGGATGTTGACGTACAGGTCGCCATCGCCATAGAGGCCCTTGCCCTTGAGGCGCAGCGCCTTCGATGTATCCACCCCGGGCGGCAGCGTCAGTTCCACCGAACCGTCCAGGGTTGGCACGCGCACCTTGGAGCCCAGAACCGCTTCGTAGAGCGTCACCGGCACGTCGGTCCGCACGTCGTGGCCATCCTTGCGGAAGGTCTTGGATTTCTCGAACTTGACCGTCACCAGCGCGTCGCCCGGCTCGCCGAAGGGGCTCGGCGTGCCCTGTCCCTTCAAGCGGATCTGCTGGCCTTCCTCGACCTTCTCGGGCAGCTTGACGGAAAGTACCTTGCCACTGGGCATGCGCACCGGCACCGAGGCGGCCTTGTGGGCATCCTCGAGCGAGATGGCGACATTGACGACCACGTCGTCGCCCTTCATGCGCGCGCCAGCGCCCGCGCCGCCCGCTGTCGCCCCGGCAAAGGGGTCCCACTGGGCGCCACCGGCCGGGCCGCGCCCGCCGGCGCCACCGCGCGGCTGGCCGCCGAAACCGCTCATGAACTCCTTGAGAATGTCCTCGGCGGAAAAGCCACCGGCGCCCGCGCCCGGCCGGGCGCCACGGGTCGCGCCGCCAAAGCCGTTGCCGAAGCCGGCAAAGCGGGGGTTGCCCTCGGCGTCGATTTCGCCGCGGTCATATTGGCCGCGCTTCTCGGCGTCGTTCAGCAGGTCATAGGCATGTGTCGCCTCGGCAAACTTGCCGTGGGCAGTTGGATCGTCAGGGTTCTGGTCGGGGTGATACTTCTTGGCCAGCTTGCGATAGGCAGACTTGATGTCCTTCTCGCTTGCGGACCGCGACACCCCAAGGACGGTGTATGGATCGCGCATTGGGTCCCATCTTTGATCTGGGGCATTGTTTGCCCCGCATTTGAAGTCCTATATGGCCACGCCCCCGGCCCTTGTCCAGTTGCGCCGGGGCAGTTGCGCAGGAAATATCAATATGCTGCAGACCCTCACCGAACGCCTATTCGACGACAGCGACCGCTCCCAGCTCGACCCGCTTGCCCTCTTCGAGGAATGGTACGCCCTGGCGCAGGAGAGCGAACCCAACGACCCGCACGCCATGGCCCTGGCCACCGCCGATACCTCCGGCCTGCCCGATGTGCGCATGGTGCTGCTCAACCGGCGCGACGAGCGCGGCTTCTGCTTTTTCACCAATTTTGAAAGCGACAAGGGCCGCCAGCTTCTCGCCAATCCCCAGGCCGCCATGGTCATGCATTGGAAGAGCCTCAGGCGCCAGATCCGCATGCGGGGCCCGGTCGAGCAGGTGACGCCAGCAGAGGCGGACGAATATTTCGCCTCCCGCGCCAGGGGCAGCCGCATCGCTTCGGCCACGTCCAAGCAGTCCCGTCCGCTCGCCAGCCGCCAGCAGATGATGGACGAGGTAGCCCAACTCACCGCCATGGTGGGCGACGGCGACATGCCGCGCCCCGCCCACTGGTCCGGGTTCCGCCTCGTGCCCATGTCCATCGAATTCTGGAAGGATGGCGAGTTCCGCCTCCACGACCGCGTCCGCTTCACGCGCGAACGGGTAGGGGCGCCCTGGGCCAGCGCACGGCTTTATCCGTAAGAGCCGGCCCATGCGGTTCGACAACTCAACCCGGACCCTCTTCACCTCTCCCTTTGACGGGGGAGGTAGCCAAGCTAGGCCCTTCGGGCCGTAGCAGAGCCAGGTGGGGGGTGCTGGTAGCGACGATGCCCCCAAACCCTCTCAAACCCGAAAAATATTCAAACTAGCGAAAGACCTTAGCGTTATCCTCTGCGCGGTTTGGGGAAACAGACTTCGTGCGAATACTGATCAGAACCTCGAAATGGGCGATTCTGGCGCGTCGTCTGGGCGGGCTGGCGGTGCCTTTGACCGTCGTGCCGGTCATCATGCACCGCGAGCGTTTCCTCGATTCCGGGCTGTTTCTGGTGGTCGCGCTGTTTGCCGCTCTGGTCGCGGGCCTTGCCGTCTTGGCTGCGCTCATCGCCCTGGCGCGGCTCTGGCACACCGGCGATCAGGGCTGGGGCAAGGCACTGGCCGGCCTCTTCCTCGGCCTCCTTTGCCTCGCGCCTTTCGGCTATTATGGCTCGCTGGCGCTGCGCTATCCGATTGTCACCGATATCGCCACCGCTCCGCGCGGCGAACTGCCACTGCTCTTCGAGCCGGATACGGCCTCAATGCCGCCGCCGCAGCTGCTGACACCGGCCGAACAGCAGCAGTACTTCCCCAATGCCACGACGCGCACCTATCCGCTCGATCCCGTCCAGCTCTATGCCATCGTTGCCCATCTGGCAGAGGGACAGGGCTGGGATATCCGCCAGCGGCGGGAGCCAGGTGTCGGCGGCGAGCCGGGCAGGCTGAACGCACGCATCGTGACGCTGCTGGGGTGGCGCGAGGAAGCCGTGCTGCGCGTTGCCGCCACGGCCGAAGGCGCAGCCGTCGACATGCGCTCGGCGTCCATCGGGGCGCAACACGATCTGGGGTCCAACGGCAATCGCATCAGCGACTTCCTCATTGCCCTCGACAACGAGGTCACCGCCTTCCTGCGCGACAATCCCAATCTCAACCAGCCCGAACCTGTCGAGCCGGACACCCCGGTCCCACAGGTGGAAACCGGCAATGGCGGCTAGGCTCGTCTAGCGCTTGCGCACGAACTCGGTTCGCAGCACCAGTCCCTTGATGGTCTCGTGCCGGCAATCGATCTCTTCGGGATTGTCGGTCAGCCGGATGGACCGGATCACCGTGCCCTGCTTGAGCGTCTGCCCAGCGCCCTTCACCTTGAGGTCCTTCACCAGCACGACAGAGTCCCCGTCGGACAGTTCATTGCCCGAAGCATCGCGCACCACGACAGTCTGCGCTTGCGTCGTCATCTCCGAAGCCGGCCGCCACTCACCGGTTGCTTCATCATAGATGTAGTCGTCATTGTCCTGGCTCATGGCGGCTCTATCGCAGGTGCGGGCGGCTTTGCCAAGCGCCGCCCGCCAGCCCGGCTATCGGCTCAACGTCCGCCGCACCGCATCATCCCACCCGGCAATCTTGGCCTTGCGGGTCTCGGCATCCATCTGCGGCTCGAACCGCCGGTCGCGGGCCCAGCCCTTGGCAAACTCCTCCATGCCCGGCCACACGCCGGCCTTCATGCCGGCCAGCCAGGCCGCGCCCAGTGCCGTGGTTTCGAGAATGGTCGGCCGGTCCACCGGCGCATCGAGAATGTCGGCCAGGAACTGCATGGTCCAGTCCGAGGCCACCATGCCGCCATCCACGCGCAGCACTGTGTCCTTCGCGCCGCCCTGCCAATCCTTGCGCATGGCCTCGAGCAGGTCTCGCGTCTGGTAGCTCACTGCCTCTAGCGCCGCCTTGGCGATCTCGGCCGGCCCGGTATTGCGGGTAATGCCATAGATGGCGCCGCGCGCCTCGGCATCCCACCAGGGCGCTCCGAGCCCGACAAACGCGGGCACCATATAGACATTCTGGCTGGGGTCGGCGCTGCGGGCCAAAGGCCCGGTCTCGCTGGCCTGCTTGACCAGCTTCAGCCCGTCGCGGATCCACTGCACGGCCGCGCCGGCAATGAAGATCGAGCCTTCCAGCGCATAGGTGGTCTTGCCGTCGAGCCGGTAGGCGATGGTGGTCAGGAGCCGGTTCTTGGACGGCACCTTCTCCGCGCCAGTATTGAGCAGGGCGAAGCAGCCCGTGCCATAGGTGGATTTGAGCATGCCCGGCGCGAAACAGGCCTGCCCGATGGTCGCCGCATGCTGGTCGCCCGCCACCCCCAGGATCGGGATGGCGGCACCGAACAGGGCCGCGTCCGCCGATCCGAAGTCATCGGCGCAATCCTTGACCTCAGGCAGGATGGCCTTGGGCACTGTCAGCAGGGCCAAGAGCTCGTCATCCCACTGGTTGGCGCCGATATTGTAGAGCAGCGTGCGCGAGGCATTGGTGGCGTCGGTCGCATGCACCTTGCCGCCGGTCAGCCGCCAGATCAGGAATGTGTCCACCGTGCCGAAAGCGAGTTCACCCCTTTCGGCCCGTTCCCGCGCACCCTCCACATGGTCCAGCAGCCACTTGACCTTGGTGCCGGAAAAATAGGGATCGAGCAGCAGGCCGGTGCGCTCGGTCACCATGGCCTCGTGGCCGGCCGCCTTCAGTTCTGCACAGTACGCAGACGTGCGCCGGTCCTGCCAGACAACGGCATTGTGGATGGGCTGGCCGGTCGCACGGTCCCAGATCAGGGCTGTTTCACGCTGGTTGGTGATACCGACCGCCGCGATGTCGCTCGCCGTGACCTTGGCGGCCTCCAGCGCGGTCCGGATCGACCAGACGACGCTCTCCCAGATTTCCTCCGGGTCATGCTCCACCCACCCATCCTGCGGAAAATGCTGGGTGAATTCCTTCTGGCCTACGCCTGCAATCTTCCGCTCGCCATCGAATACGATAGCCCGGCTCGACGTGGTCCCCTGGTCGATCGCCAGAATGTATTTTGTCATGATTGCCTCCACCGGCCGTTCGGCTCTTTCTTCACCCTCCCTGAAGTGGAGAGGGAAACGCGATAGAACTTGGGCGTCCCTACGCAGTGACGGTTTCGTTCAGATATGCCTCCAGCCGCGCCACATCTTCGGGCCCGACCTTGAGCCCCAGCTTCGTGCGCCGCCACAGCACATCTTGTGCCGTCCGCGCCCACTCGTTCGCAACCAGATAATCCACTTCGGCGGCATGGAGATCGGCGCCAAAATGTTGGCCCAGCGCCTCGATCGTCTTGCGGTCACCCAAAAGCACCCGCGCCTTTGTCCCGTAGAGCCGCATCAGCCGCTTGAGCAGGCTGGTGGGCAGGTCGGGGTACTCCATAGCCAGCCGGCGCACTTCCGCGTCGAAGCTCTTCGGCCCGAAATCACCGCCGGGCAGGGTGCCGGTTTTGGTCCAGGCCGGCCCCTTCTTGCCCAGCACGTCCTCGATCTTTTCGAGCACCGATTCGGCGAGGCGCCGGGAGGTCGTCAGCTTGCCTCCGAACACATTGACCACGGCTCCGGTGGCGGCATCACCCTCGACCTTGAGTACATAGTCGCGCGTCGCCTCCTGCGCCGCGCTGGCGCCGTCGTCATAGAGCGGCCGGACGCCCGAATAGGCCCAGACGATGTCATCCTGGGTGATCGTGCGGGCAAAATATTCATTGGCCGCCTTGAGCAGATAGTCGGTCTCCTCCGGCGTAATCTTCACGTCCTTGGGGTCGGCCTTGTAGTCCCGGTCGGTCGTGCCGATCAGGGTGAAGTCGTCCTCATAGGGGATGGCAAAGAAGATGCGCCCGTCGCTGTTCTGGAAGAAGTAGCAGCGGTCGTGATCGTAAAGCTTCTTCACCACGATATGGCTGCCCTGGACCAGCCGCACATTGTGCGCGCCGTTCTTGCCCAGGGTCTGGTTGATCACCTGGTCCACCCAGGGCCCGGCCGCGTTGATCAGCATGCGAGACCGCACGGTCTGCCGGCCGGCCTCGCCATCGAGTTCTACGGTCCAGCCGCCATCCTCGCGCCGGGCCGACACGACCTTGGTCCGCACATGGATCGTCGCCCCCCGGTCGGCCGCATCGCGTGCATTGAGCACCACGAAGCGCGCGTCGTTCACCCAGCAGTCCGAATATTCGAAGGCGAGGCCATAGCCGGGCTTGAGCGGCTTGCCCGCTTCGTCGCGCTTCAGGTCCAGCGTCTTGGTCGGCGGCAGGAGGCGCCGGCCGCCCATATAGTCATAAAGCGCGAGCCCCGCGCGCAGCACCGCGGCCGGGCGAAGGCCCTTGTGATGCGGCAGCACGAAGCGCAGTGGCCAGATGATGTGCGGCGCGGAAGCCCACAGCACTTCCCGCTCGGCCAGCGCTTCATGCACCAGGCGAAACTCGTAATGCTCGAGATAGCGCAGCCCGCCATGGATCAGCTTGGTGGCGGCCGAACTGGTGCCCGAGGCCAGGTCGTTCATTTCCGCCAGCGCCACGCTATAGCCCCGGCCTACGGCATCGCGGGCCACGCTCGCGCCATTGATCCCGCCGCCGATCACGAAAATATCCAGCATTCCGCAGTCCTGTGAAGCTTGTGGTTCGTTTCTACGACACTTTCTTTCGTTTGTAGAGATGATTTGTTTCGTTTTATCTACCATACAAGATGATGATTGACCCATGCGATCATGCGGTCTAGGGCTATCGTGTCCTTCTCCAGGCCCGGACCGCAGGCCGATGCTCTCCATTCTTGCCGTTATCGCGCCCATCTTCGCGCTCATCGCGCTGGGCTATGTGGCCGTGCGCCAAAAGCTCTATCCGGCCGAGGGGGTGAAGGCGCTCATCGCCTTCGTCAATAATTTCGCCACGCCATGCCTCCTGTTCTATTCCATCGGCACCAGCGATTTCCGGTCCGCCTTCAATATCGGCATTATCGGGCCCTACTATTTCGGCGCCTTCGTCTGTTTTGCCATCGGCATCGTCGTGGCGCGGCGTGTCTTTGCCAATCGCCCGGGCGAAAGCGTTGCAGTGGGTTTTTCCGGCACCTTCACCAATACCGTGCTTGTCGGCCTGCCGATCATGAGCCGCGCCTATGGCGAAGGGGCGCTGCCGGTGACGCTCTCCATCATCGGCCTCCATGGCGCGATCCTCCTCACCCTGGGCATGGTCACCATGGAGCTCACCCGCCGCGACGGCCAGCCGCTGGGCCCCACCCTGGTCCTCGCCGTCAAGCGGGTCGGCTCCAATCCACTGATCTGGGGCATTCTGGGCGGCATTGCCCTGTCGCTTTCCGGCCTCGAGCTTGCCGAACCGGTCGCGGCCTTCTTTTCCATGCTGGGTCAGGCGGTGGTGCCGGCGGCCCTCTTCGGCATCGGGGGCGCGCTCAACGAGTTCAAGCTTTCTGACAACTGGAAGCAGGCGCTGGTCGCTTCGCTCATCAAGCTGATCATTCACCCCTTGATCGCCTATGCGCTGATGATCTGGGTCTTCCGGGTGCCCATGGACATTGCCCGCTATGGCATCCTGCTCTCGTCCATGCCGGCCGGCATCAACATCTATGTCTTTGCCACCTACTACGACCGCGGCGTCAGCGTCGCCGCCAATACCATCCTCATCTCGACGGTCCTTTCGGCCGTGACGATTTCGGGGTGGCTCTTCGTGCTGAGTCTATAGGGCCGCTAGCCAGCTCTCACGCTGGCCTTCTGGGCGATCTCGGCCACCGGCACGGTCCGGACGGGCAGTGTGCAATCGGCGTCAAGGCCGACGGCGAGCCGCACATAGCGCTCGGTCGGGCAGATCTGGTGCACAGGATCAAAGCCGATCCACCCGAGCCCATCATCGAAGGCCTCGGCCCAGGCGTGCAGGCCCCCTTCGTGTCCATCGCCGGCCGCCAGGTAGCCGCAGACATAGCGCGCCGGAATATCCAGTGCCCGCGCCGCACCGATGAAGTGATGCGCGTAGTCGCTGGCCGGCGGCGGTCCCGGCAACTCGTCGGTCTGGCTCTGGCTCTGCTCGCCTGTTGCCTGCATCTGGCCCGGCGCGCCTGCGTCTTCCGGTAGGCCCAGCGTTTCGCCCACCTGCGCCATCAGGGCATGCAACGTGTCCAGCCGGTTTGCTCGCTTGCCGCCCAGCGCGCCCATGACATGCTCCGGCGCCTTGGTCAGCGCCGTCACGCGCTTGTAGAGCGCCGGCACCGGCTCCCCGGCGGGACGCCCCAGCACGCCATGGACGTCCTGGGTGGTGATCACCCCGCGCGCGGCAAGGACCACCTCTCCATCCGGCCGGGGCTGGTTCACCAGATGTACCGCATTGCCATAGCCATCGCGCAGCCGTCCGGCATTGCCGATGCCGGCCACTTCCACGCTCCAGCTCTCCACCGTCTGCGACGGCCCGCTGGCAGGGGTGAGCAACAGGTGCAACACCAGTTGCCCATAGCCGGGCGGGACAGACAGATTGAGCGTGTGGTCGATTTCGATGCGCATGGGTCAGTAGAAGTTATAGGACTCCGACAGGCTGTCGGTGACCCGGTTGTTGCGGGCGATGAACTCGTTGAGGAACTCATGCAGCCCGTGCGTGAAGATGGCTTCCATATTCGTGGTCTCGACCATGGCCAATAGGCTTTCGGCTGCTTCGTGACACTTTTCCCGGCGCCCATAGAGCATGGCAAGGCTGTCGAGGTTCTGCCGCACGTAGTTGGCGCAATGCACGAGGCTCCGTGGCATTTCCGTCCTCAAAATCAGGAAGTCGGCAATGTTATGGGCCTTGTAGCGGTCGTGATAGACATGCCGATAGGCCCGGTGGGCCGAGGCCGCCCGCAGGATCAGCGTCCATTGCTGGATGTCGAGATCGCCCCCCACCTGCGTCGCGCGCGGCAGCAGCACGTAATATTTCATGTCGAGGATGCGGGCCGTATTGTCCGCCCGCTCGACGAAATTGCCCGCCTGCAGGAAGTTGAAGCCGTCATCCCTGAGGATCGTGCCAAGCAGCGCGCCGCGGAACTCGTGATTGCGCTGCTTGACCCATTGCAGCAGGCCCAGAAGCTTGGCGCCCCGCACATCGCGCGGCTTGATCTGCGAGAATTCGAGCCACGCCCCGTTCATGCTCTCCCACATGTCGGTGGTGATCGCCGTGCGCACCGAGCGCGCATTGGTGCGCGCGGCCTGCAGGCACGAATAGACCGAAGAGGGATTGTCCGGGTCGAACATCATGTAGTGGGCGACCGTGTCGACATCGGCCACCTTGTGCTTGGCGTCGAAGCCTTCGTCCACTTCGGCGGCCTGCATCATCGAGACCAGGTGTTCGCTGGCGCTGCCCTCGCGGCGGCTGGTCAGCGACATGCGATAGCCCACTTCGAGCAGGCGAGCCATGTTTTCGGCCCGCTCGACATAGCGGGAAAGCCAGAACAGGTTGGCGGCGGTGCGTCCGAGCATTCTCACTTCGAGCCCTCCCGCAGGGCAAAACGCTCCGGTGGAGCGTTTTGAGGCGAGAAGGCCATGAGAGCTATGCTCGAATGGCCCGGATGTGCAGCATACGCCGAGCGGGTGTCAGCGACGAGTTTATCGGGACTGGACATAACCATGAGCATCAATCTTCCAGCACCCATGTGTCCTTCGTCCCACCCCCCTGACTGGAGTTGACCACCAGCGACCCCTTCTTCAGCGCCACGCGGGTCAATCCGCCCGGCGTGATCCGCACCTCGTCGCCCACCAGCACATAGGGCCTGAGGTCGACATGCCGGGGCGACAGGTCGCCGTCGATATGGGTGGGACAGGTGGACAGGTTCAGCGTCGGCTGAACGATGTAATTGTCGGGCCGCGCCTCGATCTTCTGCTTGAATTCGGCATGCATGGCCTTGGTGGCGGTCGGCCCCACCATCATGCCATAGCCGCCCGAGCCATGGACCTCCTTGACCACAAGGTCGGCAATGTTCTCCAGCACCCAGGCGCGCTGGTCCTTGTCGGTGCAATTGTAGGTCGGAACATTCTGCAGCAGCGCCTTTTCACCGAGATAGAACTCGATGATGTCCGGCACATAGGTATAGACCGCCTTGTCGTCGGCAATGCCCGTGCCCGGCGCATTGACCAGCGTCACATTGCCGGCGCGATAGGCGTCGAACAGGCCCGGCACGCCCAGCATCGAATCCGGCCGGAAGGTCAGCGGGTCGAGATAGTCGTCGTCGATGCGCCGGTAGATCACGTCCACCTGTTCGGGGCCGGTCGTGGTCCGCATATAGACCTTGCCGCCATCGACGAAGAGATCGGGCCCTTCGCAGAGTTGTGCGCCCATCTGGTCGGCCAGGAACGAGTGCTCGAAATAGGCGGAATTGTAGATCCCGGGCGTCAGCACCGCGATATTGGGGCTGTTTCCCTTGAACCCGTTCGGCGCCACGCTTTCCAGCGTTCGACGCAGGTTTTCCGGATAGGTTTCGACCGGCGCCACCTTGGTGCGCTGGAACAGGTCCGGCGCCAGGATCATCATCGCCTCGCGGTCTTCCAGCATGTAGCTGACCCCGGATGGCGTCCTGAGATTATCCTCGAGCACATAGAATTCGTCCGGCCCCACCCGCACGATATCCACGCCGATGATATGGGCATAGACGCCCTTGGCCGGCTCCAGCCCCATCATCTGCGGGCAGAAGGCCGCATTGTTGAGGATGAGCTTCTCCGGCACCCGCCCGGCCTTCAGGATCTCCTGGCGGTGGTAGATGTCGTAGAGGAAGGCATTGAGCGCCTTGACCCGCTGTTCGATCCCCTTGGAGAGCCGGCGCCATTCATTGGCGGCAATGATGCGGGGGATGACGTCGAAGGGGATGACCTTCTCCGTGCCTTCTTCCGATCCATAGACCGCAAAGGTGATGCCCAGCTTGCGGAAGATTGCCTCCGCATCGGCCTGCATCAGGGCAAGGGCCTTGTCCGGTTGTTCCGCCAGCCACTCCGAGAGGGCGCGGTAGGGTTCGCGAACGGACCCATCCGGATTGTGCATTTCGTCAAACGGCGTCTTTTCGGCCATTCTACTCCGCTGGGGTGATACGGCATTCCCATCGCGTTCGCATTGCTACACGTTTGAATCCTGCCGTCCAGACACCCAAGCCGTTCGCGTGCCGCTTTTTCGTGCAGGTCAGGCTTGCGAAGCGAAGCGAGAAGATGCTCTCATGCGCGCGCCGATCAGGGCCGTGCCGCGTCATCCCCTCTGCGCCAGACCAGCCGCCTGTAGAGGGTCGAGCGGTCAATGCCCAGGGCGCGGGCCGCAGCCGAGAAATTGCCGCGATGCTGCTCCAGCGCCCGCTGCATCATCGCCTCCGTCACGCTCCCCAATGGCCCATCCGGCAGCATCGCCACGGCGACCGGTCCCCTGGTTTGGATATGGTTGGGCAGGTCGTCGAGCGTCACCGCGTTCCCGGCCCCTGCCAGAGCGGCGGTGGCGTTGAGCGTATTGGCCATCTCCCGCAGGTTACCGGGCCAGTCGTGGGCAACAAGGCGCTCGAGCACGCTCGGGGGCAGCGGGCCGTGTTCCTTCTCATGGCCGCGCCACAGTTTTTGCACCAGCGCCGCCCGGTCCGGCATGTCCACCACGCGCGGCAGGCTCACGCTGAACTGGGCAATGCGGAAATAGAGGTCGGCCCG
>CBFGPB010000061.1:0-11439 GCA_965650545.1 uncultured Devosia sp.
GCGGCGGCGCCACGCGCCGCAAAATCAGTCCGGTGGACTGATTTTAGCAAGTCACGCCCGGAGAGCTATGCTCGCAGGCCCGGGTTCCCCACCAGCACGATATCGGCTCGCCATGGCGAGCCGGTTTGCATTCCTGGGGACGCATGATAATGCTCCCGCTCAACTTCTTTCGACCCTAGGCCGGCCATGTCCAACGAGAACATCTTCAACGAAATCGACGAGGAACTGCGCTCCGATCGCATGCGCGCGCTCTGGCGCCGGTTTGCCCCCTTCGTCATCGGCGGCGCTGTGGCTGTCGTGGCCCTGGTCGCGATCAACGAGGGCTGGTCCTGGTATACCAACAGCCAATCCGCGGCCGCCTCCGAACAGCTCTATACGGCGCTGGATGCCGCCGAAGCCGGCGACCTCGCTGCTGCCCAGGCCGAGCTCGACGCCGTTGCCGCCAATGGGTCGGGCGGCTATCCGGTACTCGCCGAATTCCGCAAGGCGGCACTCCTGGCCGAACAGGGTGACGCCGCTGCCGCCGTCGCCGCCTATGACGCGCTGGCCAACAGCCAGTCCAATCAGCGCCTGCGCGAACTCGCCCTGCTGCTGGCAGCCAATATCCTGGTCGATAGCGGCACGGTCGCCGATGTGGAAGCCCGCATCGCGACGCTCGCCACCGACGACGCGCAGATGCGCCGCGTCGCCCGCGAGCTTCTGGGTCTGGCCCAGTATAAGGCCGGCGACTTTGCCGCTGCCGAGGCCAATTTCGAGGCCGTCATCAACGATCCCCTGGCTCAATCGCCCATTCGCAATCGCATGGCCTACTATCTGGCGCAGATGCTGTCGCAGGGCGTCGTTGCTGCCGAGGAACCGGCCGAGGCCGCTGCTGAGGCCATCGACGCCATCGTCGAGGGCGACGCCGCTGCCGAACCGGCCGCCGAGCCTGCAGCAGAACCCGCCGCCGAATAATCGGCCGCGAGAAAAGGAATACGGCCATGACGGTCACACTGGCCATTGTTGGCCGTCCCAATGTCGGCAAGTCGACCCTGTTCAATCGCCTCGTCGGTCGCAAGATCGCGCTGGTCGACGACACGCCCGGCGTCACGCGCGACCGCCGCGAGGCCGAGGGCCGCATTGCCGATCTCACCTTCAAGGTGCTCGACACGGCCGGCTATGAGGACGTCAAGGACGGCTCGCTCGAAGACCGCATGCGCCAGCAGACCGAACTGGCCATCCGCGAAGCCGACATCATCCTCTTCATGATCGACGCCAGGGCCGGCGTCGTCCCGCTCGACCAGCGCTTTGCCCAGGTGCTGCGCAAGGCCGGCAAGCAGGTCCACCTCGTCGGCAACAAGGCCGAAAGCAAGTCGGCCGAGGCCGGGCTGGTCGAGGCGTTCAAGCTCGGCTTTGGCGAACCGATCCCGCTCTCGGCCGAGCATGGCCTGGGTCTCTCCGAACTCTATTCCATCGTCTCCGCCGCCATCGACAAGGCCGAGGAGAAGAAAGCCGCACAGGCGGCCGAGGAAGCCACTGCGTCCGACCTCGACATGCTGCCCGAGGTGGATGTCGACATCACCCCCGACATGCTCGAAGGGGAGGGCGATGACGCGACCCTGCGCTGGAACCCGCGCCGCCATCTCAACGTCGCCATTGTCGGCCGTCCCAATGCCGGCAAATCGACGCTGGTCAATCGCATGGTTGGCGAGGACAGGGTCCTTGTCGGCCCGGAAGCCGGCATTACCCGCGACAGCATCCTTGTGCCCTGGGAATGGGAAGGCCGCACCATCAACCTCGTGGATACTGCCGGTATCCGCCGCCGCTCGCGCGTCACCGAGAAGCTTGAGAAGCTGGCCGTGGGCGACAGCCTGCGCTCCATCCAGTATGCCGAAGTCGTCGTTCTGCTGCTCGACGCCACGATCCCTTTCGAAAAGCAGGATCTGGCCCTTGCGGACCTCGTCGAGCGCGAAGGCCGCGCCATGGTCATCGCGCTCAACAAGTGGGATCTGATCGAGGACAAGAACAAGGCTTTGGCCGAGCTGCGCGAAGCCTGCGAGCGCCTGCTGCCGCAGTTGCGCGGCATCCCGCTGGTGACGCTGTCGGGCCTCACCGGCAAGAATATCGACCGGCTGATGGACGCCATCTTCGAGATCGAGCGGAGCTGGAATGCTCACGTCTCCACGTCGCGGCTCAATCGCTGGCTGGCGGGCATGCTGGAAGGCCATCCCCCGCCGGCTGTTTCTGGCCGGCGCCTCAAGATGCGCTACATGACCCAGGCCAAGACGCGGCCGCCCAGCTTCATCGTCTTCGCCTCGCGCCCCGATGCCGTGCCGGCCTCCTACCAGCGCTATCTCATCAATGGCCTGCGGGAGACCTTCGACATCAAGGGCACGCCGATCCGCCTCTGGCTCCGGGGTGGCAACAATCCCTATGCGGACAAGAAGTGAGCCTGGGCTGGGAACAACCCCAATCTCCGCCCATCGGCCTATTCACTTGTCGCCCCCTTGCCCTATAGTGCGCGCGTCGTAACACCCCGCCATTGGTCGCGGCGTGCCAACATTGCACTTTGTTGCTTACAGAAATCATCATCGTCGTCGTTCTGATCCTGGTGAACGGCGCCCTGGCCATGTCTGAACTGGCCGTCGTCTCTTCCCGCACAGCGCGCCTCAAGGTGCTAGCCGATCAAGGCAACAAGGGTGCCGCAACGGCGATGCGCCTGGCCGAAGATCCCGGCAAGTTCCTGTCCTCCGTGCAGATCGGCATCACCCTCGTGGGCATCCTGTCCGGCGCCTTCTCCGGCGCCACGCTGGGTCTGCGCGTGACGGCCTGGCTCGAATCCATCGGTGCCCCGAACAACATTGCCGACGTCGTCGGTGTCGGCGCCGTCGTGGTCCTGATCACCTATGGCTCTTTGATCCTGGGCGAACTCGTCCCCAAGCAGATCGCCCTGCGCAACCCCGAGGCCGTTGCTGCGCGCGTGGCCCAGCCCATGGCCATCCTCGCCTTGGTGGGTACGCCCATCGTCTGGGTGCTCGACATTTCCGGCAAGCTGGTGCTGCGCCTCCTGGGGCAGTCCGGCCAATCCGAGGATTCAGTCACCGAGGAAGAAGTGCGGACGATCATTGCGGAGGCTACCACGGCCGGCATCCTCGAAACCGAGGAACACTCGATGATCTCGGGCGTCATGCGCCTCGCCGATCGCTCGGCGCGCGGCCTGATGACGCCGCGCCTCGATGTCGTCTCGATCGACGTAGAGGACAGCTACGAAGAGAACCTGGCCACGATCCTGTCCGCGAACCACACCAAGGTGCTGGTTCAGGAGGGGGATGCGGATTCCATCCTCGGCGTCCTGGCCCTGTCGGACCTGCTGCCGGCACTTGCCGCCGGCCAGCAGCCCAACCTGCGCAGCCTCGTCAGGCCCGTTCCGGTGGTCATGGAACATGCCGATGCGCTGGACGTGGTCGAAGCCATCCGCAAGTCCAAGGCGCAGATGGCACTGGTGGTCGACGAGTACGGGCATTTCGAGGGTATCGTCACTTTCGGCGACGTGCTCGAAGTCATTACCGGCGCCTATGGTGACGACTCCGGCGATGAGCCAGCCCTCACCGAGCGCCAGGATGGTTCCTGGCTGGTCGCAGGCTGGATGCCCGTCGACGACTTCCGTGAGCGATTCAGGGTCACCGTGCCCAAGGATGCGCGTTACGAGACGGTCGCGGGCTACATCCTCTCCGAACTCAACCACCTGCCTGCGGTCGGGGAGAGCTTCGAGCGGGATGGCTGGCGTTTCGAAGTTGTCGACCTCGACGGGCACCGGATCGACAAGGTGCTGGTCTCCCCCACTGTCATCCCGAGCTGACGGAGCGGTCGGGCGTCAGAGGTTCATCCCGAACCACACCACGCCCGGCTCTTCGCGCTGCGGGATAAACCCGCTGCGCGTCCAGAAGGCGATGCCGCCGGTATTGGTCGCGCTGGCGCCGAGGTGGATCCCTTTGACGCCTGCAGCGCGGGCCTGGTCGCTCCAGAGGTCGAGAAGTCGCGTGCCAACCCTCTGGCCGCGCAGGCGCGGCAGGAGGTTCATGTGGATGTGGGCCGGATAGGCCGCGACGAGCTCAGCGGGCGAATGGCTGGGCGACATGATCGAGCTTATGCGGCTCCGGTCGGCCGCGGTCATGCCTTCCGCATTTGCGTAGCGGGCGCGCAGCGCCGGCCACCACTCGCTCTCGAGGCGCGCCGTGAACCGATCCGTGTCATGCGTGCCCACCACATAGCCCGCGACCCCGTCGTCATCCTCGGCCACGAAGACATTGGCTGGCTCCAGCACCCCATAGGGGGCGGCATAGATGTGGCCGACCAGTTGCAGATCACTGTGCAGCGGGGATGCGTCCTGGCCCGCATTGCCGGTTTCGACGCAGATGCGATAGAGCGCGTCGAGATCGGCGGGCTGGTAGGGGCGAAGCGTCAGCATGGGTCAGATGTCTTCGAATGCACCCGTGCCGACGTCGAACAGGCGGCCGTTCTCGGTGAGCGACGGGCTCAGCATGTCGATGAGCCTGGGTGCCACTTCGGCGGGCGTCGGCAGCGTATTGGGATCTTCGCCCGGCATGGCCTTGGCCCGCATGGCGGTGCGCACGATGCCCGGATAGAAGACATTGGCCCGTGCCGTGGTCGTGGCGATTTCCCCGGCATAGGATTTGACCAGCGCGTCGAGCGCCGCCTTGCTGGCCGCATAGAGGCCCCAGAAGGGCCGGGCCGAGCGCGCAGCCCCAGAGGATACGAATACCGCACGCCCCGCTTCCGACTGGCGCAGCAGCACGTCGAGCGAGCGGATCAGTCGATAGTTGGCCGTGACGTTGACCGCCAGAACCTTGTCGAAGTCATCGGGCTTGATATGGGCCACCGGGCTCAGCACACCCAGTTGGCCGGCATTGGCCACGAGGCCGTCCAGATGCCCCCAGCGCTCGAAAATGGCGGCGCCGAGCCGGTCGACGGCCTCGCCGTCGCGCAGGTCGAGCGGCACCAGCGTCGTCGAGCCGCCGATGGCCTGGATGGCATCATCGAGTTCTTCGAGCCCCCCCACCGTACGGGCCACGGCGATCACATGTGCGCCGCGGTTCGCCGCCTCGATGCCAGCGGCATAGCCGATGCCGCGCGACGCGCCGGTAATGAGGACGACCTTGCCGGCCAGTTCTTTGTTGTCAGTCATTAACCCGCTTCCTTGAGCAGCGAAATCTGCTTGGGATCGCTCATGGTGCGGCCATGCAGATCGGTCAACTGCGTCGGATAGTCGCCCGTGAAATAGTGGTCGGTGAATTGCGGCGCCTGCGGGTCGCGCTTCTGGCCGCCCACGGCCTGGTAGAGCCCGTCGATGGACAGGAAAGCCAGGGAATCGGCGCCGATGAACCGGCACATGGCATCGAGGTCGCCATACTGGTTCGCCAGCAGCTTGTCCGGATCGGGCGTATCGATGCCGTAGTAGTCCGAATGGAAAATCATCGGGCTGGCGACGCGGATATGCACTTCCGTAGCGCCCGCGTCGCGGATCATCTGCACGATCTTGACCGAGGTCGTGCCGCGCACGATCGAGTCATCGATCAGTACCACCCGCTTGCCGGCGATTTCGGCTCGGTTGGCGGAATGCTTCAAACGCACGCCGAAGGCCCGGATCTGCTGCGTCGGTTCGATGAAGGTCCGGCCCACATAGTGGTTGCGGATGATCCCCAGCTCGAACGGAATGCCGCTCTGCTGCGCATAGCCGATGGCCGCCGGCGTGCCCCCATCGGGCACCGGCACGACCACGTCGGCCTCGACCGGTGCTTCCTTGGCGAGGTTGATCCCCATGTTCTTCCGGGCGGTATAGACGCTGCGGCCCGAGACCACGCTGTCAGGGCGGGCGAAGTAGACATATTCGAACAGGCACGGCCGCTCGGGCACCGGGCGCGCCGGTTTGCGCGCATCCACCGTGATCGAGCCGTCCGGCTGGATTTCGCAGATGATGACTTCGCCATTCTCGACGTCGCGCACATACTTGGCGCCCACGATGTCGAGCGCGCAGGTTTCCGAACAGAAGATCGGCTTGCCGTCGAGTTCGCCCATCACCAGCGGTCGAATGCCGACCGGATCGCGCGCCGCGATCAGCTTGGTGCGGGTCATGGCCAGCATGGCATAGCCGCCTTCCATCTGGCGGATGGCGTCGATGAAGCGGTCCGTGCTGGAAGAATGGCGCGAGCGGGCGATCAGGTGCAGCACCACTTCGCTGTCCGAGGTCGACTGGCAGATGGCACCGGTGGCGATGATCTGGCGCCGCAGGGTCAGGCCATTGGTGAAATTGCCATTGTGGGCGATGGCGATGCCGCCCACTTCCAGTTCGGCGAAGAGCGGCTGCACATTGCGCAGGGCCACCTCGCCGGTGGTGGAATAGCGCGTATGGCCGATGGCGATACTGCCGGGCAGTTTGGCGAGGACGGCAGGGTCCGTGTAGTGGTCACCCACCAGCCCCATGCGCTTTTCCTGGTAGAACTGGCGCCCGTCGAAGCTCACGATGCCCGCCGCCTCCTGGCCGCGATGCTGCAGGGCATGCAGCCCCAGCGCGGTAAGCGTCGAGGCATCGTCATGCCCCAAAATGCCAAACACGCCGCACTCTTCGTGCAGCGTGTCGCCATTGAGATCGAAATCGTCATCGCTGGGATGGGTCACCGGGGGCTCCGTGTGCTGCCAGGGCGTCTCGGGAAAAGTGGCTTGCACTTGTCCGGTTCGGAAACGCTAAAATCCAACCTACCTGATCGGCCATGGGGCCGGTCAGGCTCGCCTGATAGCGCTTTTTTGTGCTGCCCACCAATGACAAGTGCGACAGGCTGATCTGCGGCGGTTGCGCTGTCCCGCCACAGCTTGAAAGATCAGGCCTCCGGAGCGGCCTCGGCGTCAGGCGCGGGATCGACCACCGGATCGGTGGGGTCGACCGTGCCGTCATTGGGATCCGCGGCACCATCGTCGAGCGGCGTGGCCGGGGCCGGCTGGTCCTCGGTCAGGTTGGCACCACCACCCTGTAGGATGTCCGTCACCTGCTGCTCCAGCCCTTCGGGCAGCATGGAAATGAGCGTATTGCCCATGTCCCGCAGATAGGGCAGGGACTGTGCGTTCGCGGCCCAGTCGGGCAGGTTGTTGGGCAGCAGCCACAGGCCGAAGATCGTCACGACGATGGCGATCAGCACGCCGCGCAGCACGCCGAAGACAAAGCCCAGCGTCCGGTCGATCGGCCCGACGCGGCTGTCGACCACGAAGTCGGCAATGCGCATGGTCAAGAGGTGCAGCACGATCAGTGCCACGATGAAGGTCACCACGACCGTCGCGATATCGGCGATGACCGGCTCGGCCACATACTGGCGGGCGATTTCGGGGTGATATTGCCACATATAGACGGCGATGGCGGCCGAGCCTGCCCAGGTCGCCAGCGACAGCACTTCGCGGGTCAGGCCCCGCGCGGTGGCCAGAATCGCTGAAATCAGCACCAGCACACCCACAGCAACGTCGAACGCAGTCAGCATATGTCTTGCCCTGTTTGTCTTGCCGCCCCGGCTTTTGCTGGACCTTTAGCGGCTTTGCGTTGCAATGCCAAGGGCGCCCGATCACCTGACAAGCAATGTCCCCGGAAACACCTTGTTCACCACGCCTCGGGCTCCGGTTCGGGCATCGGGCGTTTGCCCTGTGCCGCGATCCGGCTGACCATGTCGCTCAATTGCGCATATTCGGTGACGTCCAGCCCGCTACTGCGGTCGGCACTGCCCAGCTTGCCTGTGACCACCGAGCCGAAACCCAGCTTTTCCGCCTCCCGCAGCCGCAGCGCGCCATGCACGACCGGCCGGACGCCGCCGGCCAGCGAAATCTCGCCGAAATAGACGGCATCGGCCGGCAGGGGGGCGCCGGTCAGCGACGAAATCAGCGCCGCGGCCACCGCCAGGTCAGCCGCCGGCTCGTTGATCTTCAGCCCGCCCGCCACGTTGAGATAGATGTCATTGGCCCCGATCCGCACGCCACAGCGCGTTTCGAGCACGGCCAGCACCATGGAAAGGCGTTGGGAATCCCAGCCCACCACGGCCCGGCGCGGTGTGCCCAGCGGGGAGGGGGCCACCAGCGCCTGGATTTCAATGAGCAGCGGGCGCGTCCCCTCCATCCCGGCGAATACTGCAGAACCGGCCGCATCCTTGTCGCGCTGGTCGAGAAACAGGGCAGATGGGTTGGCCACCTGTTCGAGGCCCCGTTCGGTCATGGCGAAGACGCCGATCTCGTCGGTGGCGCCATAGCGGTTCTTCACCCCACGCAGAATGCGGAACGTGTGGCTTGAGTCTCCCTCGAAATAGAGCACGGCATCGACCATGTGCTCGACCACGCGCGGTCCGGCAATCTGCCCGTCCTTGGTCACATGGCCCACCAGCACCACCGCGGCGCCGCTTTTCTTGGCCAGCCGCGTCAACGCCTGCGCCGACGTGCGCACCTGCGTCACCGTACCGGGCGCCGAGTCGACCCGGTCGGTCCAGAGGGTCTGGATGGAGTCGATGATGACAAGGTCGGGCGGCGGCCCGTTTTCCAGCGTGGCGAGGATGATCTCGACATTGGTCTCGGCCGCCAGCAGCACGCCCGCCTCGCCCAGACCCAGCCGTTGCGCCCGCAGCCGCACCTGCGCCACGGCCTCTTCGCCCGAGACATAAATGACGCGCTTGCCCTTGGCCGCCAGCGCGGCCGCCGATTGCAGCAGCAGGGTCGACTTGCCTATGCCCGGATCGCCGCCCACCAGCAGAGCCGACCCCTTGACGAAGCCGCCCCCGGTCACCCGGTCGAGTTCGGCCATGCCGGTCACCACACGCGCCGCACTTTCGGTTTCGCCGGACAGCGGCACGAGGTTGGCCGGCCGCCCATTGGCCTTGGCCGATTTCGGCCCGGCCCCAACCCCGGAATCGGTGATTTCCTCGACAATGGTGTTCCACTCGCCACAGGCGCCGCAGCGGCCCTCCCAGCGCGTGGTCACCGCGCCGCAGGACTGACAGACGAATTGGGATCGGTTCTTGGCCACGTCTATTCCTTCTCCCGCGCGCTCGCCCGCTCGGCCAGCTTGCGTGTCGTATTCCAGTTGCGCGACGTGTTGAGGCCGCAAAGCTTGTCGATCTTGCGGATCAGCCTGCCGGATTTGGCGACATCCTGCGAGAAGTCCACCACCAGATGGTCGGCGACAATGTGGATGGCCTCCGGGCCATCATGCTCCTTGATCCAGCCAAACTCCGGTTTGGCCGCAGCAAAGAAATAGACGCCGGTTTCCGCCGGTCGGTTCTTTGCGGCGTCAGCAATCGGGTCCGCCTTCACCAGCCGCCGCAGTTGACCCGGCGTCCGTACGATCGGCGCAACGTTCTCGCCCAGCCCGAAGCCGCGCAGCACCGGCTCCATGGCCCTCCGAGCCGCCGCCGCCGTCCCTTCGAAGCCGGCAATCATGTTCCCGGTATTGACCATTGTCTCGGGCACCACGAATCCGGCCCGCTCCGCCCCGTCGCGCCAGGCCGCCATGCTCATCAGGCGATGCGTCACCGGCCCGATGGCGCGCAGCAGGATGATGTAGAGGGGGCTTGATCTGGCCAAGGCGATTCCGACGTTCGATGTCCGGGGAACCATAGCAGGACTGCGCGAACTTCAACAAGAACAAAAAAGGAACATACGTACGCTCAAACCCGCGACGCCGTCCTCGGGCTCGACCCGAGGACCACTCGCCTCAACCACGGATTTGCAGCTGTTTGTGGTGGCCCTCGGGTCGGGCCCGAGGGCGGCACTGCGTTGGGGCGGAATTGGCCCTAGGGCTACTCCGGAATGTGCCCGTCGCCCACATAGATGCGGTTATACCGGCCCTTGAGACTGGTCAGCACTTCGTAACCGATCGTGCCGCCGGCATCGGCCTGGTCGTCGACGCCGATATGGGCGCCAAGCACTTCGGCGCCTTCCCCCGGCATGGGCAGGTCCGAGCCGAGTTCGGTGACATCGACCACCGTCAGGTCCATGGAAATCCGCCCGATCACCGGGCAGACTTTGCCGCGGATGAACACCTTGCCGCCAGGCCGCGTATTGGTGCCCGACATGGAGCGGAAATAGCCATCGGCATAGCCATAGCCGAGAATGGCGAGCCGGGAATTGCGGTTGAGCGTATAGGTCGCCCCATATCCAACCGCTTCCCCGGTGCGCGCCTCGGTCACCTGCAGGATGGGCACATGCAGCGTCACCACCGGCTGCATCGGGTTCTTCCGGCCGGCAACAGCCCTTCCGCCGTAGAGCGCAATGCCGGGGCGCACCATCTGGAAATGATAGTCGCGGCCCGTCATCAGCCCGGCCGAATTGGCCAGCGATGCCGGAATGCCGGGAAACTGCGCCATGACCGAGCCGAACAGCGCCAGCTGCGTACGATTCTTCTCGTGGCTGGGCGTATCGGCGCAGGCCAGGTGGCTCATCACCATCTGCGGCGCATAACCGAGCTTCTCGATCCGCTCGCGCACCAGCGACGCTTCGTTGAGCCGGAAGCCGATGCGGTTGATGCCGGTGTCGAAATGGAAGGCCGCCGGATAGGCCTCGTTGCGCTCGACGCACTTGGCCAGCCACTCTTCCAGCATCGACATGGACGAGAGCACCGGCATCAGGTTCTGCCGGATATAAAGATTGGCTGCCCCGGGATAGAGCCCGTAGAGAATGAAGATATGCGCGTCGGGCACCGCGGCGCGCACCGCCATGCCCTCGTCGGGCGTCGCCACGAAGAAGAAGCGCGCGCCCGCCGCATGCAGCGCCTTCGACGCCATCTCGATGCCCACGCCATAGGCATCCGCCTTGACCACGGCGGCCGTCAGCGCACCGGCGCTGACCTTGTCGAGGGCCCGCCAGTTTCGGGCCAGTGCCCCCAGGTCGATACTCAGTTGGCCCCCAAGGCCCGAAGTCAGCGCCATGCCTATTCCATGCGTTCAGGCAGGTAATCTGCCCGAGCAAGGTTACCAAAGCGAGTGAATTGCGCCTCGAAGCTCAACTGCACCGTGCCGGTGGGGCCGTGGCGCTGCTTGGCAATGATGACTTCAGCCTTGCCATGCACCTTTTCCATTTCCCCCTGCCAGGTCAGATGCTCCGGCGTGCCCTCTTTGGGTTCCTTGTTCTTGAGATAGTATTCTTCACGATAGACGAACAGAACCACGTCCGCGTCCTGCTCGATAGACCCCGATTCGCGCAGGTCCGCCAGTTGCGGATGCTTGTCGTCGCGCGCTTCCACCTGACGCGAGAGCTGGGAGAGCGCGATGATCGGCACTTCCAGTTCCTTGGCCAGCGCCTTGAGCGTGGTGGTGATTTCGGTCAGTTCCTGCACGCGGTTCTGGCTCGAGGCCTTCGACGAGCCCGACAGCAGCTGCAGGTAGTCGACGATGAGAAGGTCGAGACCCTTCTGCCGCTTCA
>CBFGPB010000062.1:0-11378 GCA_965650545.1 uncultured Devosia sp.
AGTGTCACATTTTGGCAACAATTGTCTTGAAGGGTCGCCTGAATTGGGTCAGGCTTCGCTTTCCGGTCGGCATTGCACCTATGTGAGGGGCTCTGCGGACACGTCGCGTTGATCGTGATCGGGTTGAAAAGCGAAGGAAACTGGGCGGTACATGGCCGAATTGGCAGCAGCCAACAGCGAGCAGACGAGCCACAACGAGGCCGAATCCCGGCCCCGGGGTCGCGTCTTCTCCGGCATGCGCCAAAACCAATCCCTGCGCGTGCTCGGTTTCGTGGTCGTCTTCGCTTCCGTGTTGATGTCCTCGGTATCCTTCCTGATTCTTTCGGGGATCACGACAATCGAACCGTCGCCGGCCGTGTGGACGGTGATCTGGGTGGTTACCGGCCTTCTTGTGCTGCTGGTTATTGCCCTTGTCGTCACCGAGGCCGTGCTGCTGTTCCAGGCCCGTCTGCGCGGGGTGCCGGGTGCGGGCCTGCAAGTGCGGATGGTGGCCATGTTTGCCTTCGTGGCGGCTGTGCCGGCGGCGCTAGTGGCTGTGGTGGCGACGATTGCCCTCAACCAGGGCCTCGACCAGTGGTTCTCGGAGCGCACCCGCGCCATGGTGGAAAGCTCGCGCCTGGTGGCGCGCTCCTACATGCTCGAACACGCGCAGGTCCTGCGGGATGACATCATCTGGGTGGCGACGGAGCTCGAACAGGCGCGCGCCACATATGAAAACGAGCCCGAGCGGTTCGAGCGCATCCTGACGGCGCTGGCCGTGACGCGTTCTCTGCCCTTTACCTCCCTGATCGACCGCGCCGGGGAGACCCTGATGCGGGCGCAGATCAATGTCGCCGGGTCATTTCCCAAATTGCCGGCCGGGGTGACCGATGGAGTGGTGGAAGGCATTCCCACGCCCATTGCCCCCGGCGCGACGCAATTTGTCGGCTCGGTCATCAAGCTGCGCGGCTACGATGACACCTACCTCTTCGTGGCGCGGCCGGTCGACGCCGAAGTGCTCGAGTATATGCGGCTCACGGACGAGAACATCACCGAATACCGCGAATACGCGTCCAATCGCCTGGTGTTCCAGATCACCTTCACCATCATGTATGTCGGTCTGGCGGTGGTGTTGCTGCTGGCAGCGCTCTGGGTCGGCATTGCTCTGGCTAATCGCTTCGTCGACCCGATCCGGAACCTGATGATCGCCTCGCGCCGGGTGAGCGCGGGCGACCTCGATGTCCAGGTGCCGGTGCAGGAGGGCAGGGGTGATCTGCGCGACCTGTCCAACGGTTTCAACCGGATGACCCAGCAGCTCAAGACCCAGCGCCTCGACCTGCTCAAGGCCAATGAGGTCAACGAGAAGCGCCGGCAGTTCACCGAGGCGGTGGTGGAAGGCGTGTCGGCCGGCATTATCGGCCTCGATCCCTTCGGGGCCGTGACTCTCGTCAATGCCCGCGCCTGCGAAATGCTGGGGCGGACGGAAATCGAGCTCATGGGGGAGCCGATGGACAAGATCATGCCCGAGATCGGGCCGACGCTCGAGAAAGCGCGATCTGCGCGGCGCGGTCAGGTGCGTGACCAGATCCAGCTCGGCAACGAGACCAATCGCCGGATTTATCAGGTGCAGTTGACCCGCGAGGGCTCGATAACCGAGTCCAAGGGCTACGTGCTGACCTTCGATGACATAACCGACCTTGAATCGGCGCAGCGCACCAGCGCCTGGGCCGATGTGGCGCGACGGATCGCTCACGAGATCAAGAATCCGCTCACGCCCATCCAGCTCTCGGCGGAACGCCTCCGCCGGCGCTATGGCAACAAGCTCGAAGATGACCGCGACGTCTTCGACAAGTGCATCAACACTATCGTGCGGCAGGTCGGCGACATCGGCCGTATGGTCGACGAATTCTCGGCCTTTGCGCGCATGCCGGAATCGGCGCCGGAAACGGCCGACCTCAGCGATACCATCCGCCAAGCCGTGTTCCTTGAAAGTGTGCGGCTGCCGGAGGTGAATATCGTGACGCTCCTGCCCGCTGATCCGATCGTCGCGTGGTTCGACGCGCGGCTGGTGTCGCAATCGCTGACCAACCTGATCAAGAATGCCGTCGAGGCGTTCGAAGGCATAGACCTGGCAAGCGGCTGGCAGCCGACAATCACCGTCGAGGCGCATATCGAGGGCAAACATGCCCGCATTTCGGTTTCCGACAACGGCAAGGGTTGGCCCGCTGAGAACCGGCAGCGGCTGCTTGAGCCCTATATGACGACGAGAGAGAAGGGCACCGGCCTCGGACTGGCCATCGTTGCTCGCATCATCGAGCAGCATGGCGGCATCGTCGAACTTGTCGACGCCGATCCCGATCCACAGGGCAGGGTGGGGGCCTGCGTGACCTTCACGCTTCCTTTGCAATCCCCTGCAATGAGCACCACCGAGACAGGAACCGCCGTGGCGGACGACAATCCTGCCCAAAAGGAGGAGCCGCAGTTTGCTGCGGTTGTTCAGAAGTAAATGGCACTAGACATTTTGATCATCGATGACGAGGACGATATCCGCGACCTGATTGCGGGCATCCTCGAGGACGAGGGCTATGAAGCGCGTCAGGCACATGATGCCGATAGCGGGCTCAACGAAATCGCCCGCCGCCGGCCGAGCCTGGTCTTCCTCGACATTTGGATGCAGGGATCTCGCCTCGATGGCCTGCAACTGCTCGATGTGTTCCAGAGCCAGCATCCGGATATGCCGGTCGTCATGATATCCGGCCACGGCAATGTGGAAACGGCCGTCTCCGCCATACGCCGCGGCGCCTATGACTATATCGAGAAACCCTTCAAGATTGACCGTTTGCTGCATGTGACGCAGCGGGCAATGGAAGCGACGCGCCTTCGCAACGAGGTGGCCGAGCTCAAGGAGCGGTCGGCCAGCAAGAGCGTAGACATGGTGGGCAATTCGCCGGCCCTGCAGCAGATCCGAGCGATCATCGAGAAATCCGCGCCCACCAATTCCCGCATCTTCGTTTCGGGCCCGTCGGGTGCAGGCAAGGGCCTGGTTGCGCGCCAGATTCACCAGCGCAGCCCGCGGGCCAACGCGCCGTTCGTCGAAATCAACGCGTCGCTCTATGCACCCGAAGAAGTGCCGGTGGTGCTGTTTGGGCGCGAGGCGCGGGACAAATCTGGACTGCTCAAGGTGGAAGTCGGTGCCCTGGAACGGGCCCATGGCGGCACGCTCTACCTTTCTGAGGTCACGACCCTGCCGCAGCAGGTGCAGACCACCCTTTTGCGGACCCTGGTTGAAAACCGGTTCAACAGGGTTGGTGGCAGCCAGGCAGTGCCGATCGATGTGCGCATCATTTCGTCCAGCTCGCAGAATGTGGCCGCCCAGGTGGAGTCAGGCGAATTCCGGTCCGACCTCTTCCACCGGCTCTCCATCGTGCCGTTGCCGCTCACGCCGCTCAGGGAGCGACGCGAGGACGTCCCGCCGCTTGTGTCGGTGTTCATCGACCAGGTTTGCCGCATGCACAATCTGCAGCGTCTGACGATTGGCGATGACGCCATGGCGGTGCTGCAGGCGCAGGACTGGCCCGGCAATGCCCGCCAGTTGCGCAACTCGCTGGAGCGCCTGCTGATCCTGATGAAGGACCAGCAGCCCGAGAATGGGGTCATTACCGCGGCCATGTTGCCCTCGGACATTGGCGAGGTGCTGCCCACGGTGGGAGACACGGATGCCTCCGCGCATCTGATGAGCCTTCCCCTGCGCGAGGCGCGCGAAGTGTTCGAGCGGCAGTATCTCCTGGCTCAGATCGAACGGTTCGGCGGCAACATTTCCAAGACGGCCGAGTTCGTCGGCATGGAGCGCAGTGCACTGCACCGCAAGATCAAGTCGCTCGGTCTCTGAAAACGCTATGAAAATGGCCCTCTGCCATGCGATGAGGGCGGGTAGGCAGTTGGGCCCGCTTGTGCCATACTGCCTTACATATGATAATTCGGGCTTCGGGACTGGGCGGCAGTCCCTTGGAGTGCGAACGCAAGTCATTGCGAAAACAACAGCGACAATAAAGCCGCGGCAAAGAGGCCTAAATGCCCAGCGAAAAGCAGCAAAACCTGCAGGATTCCTTCCTCAACCACGTTCGCAAACAGAAAGTCCCGGTCACCATTTTCCTGGTGAACGGCGTCAAGCTTCAGGGTGTCATTACCTGGTTCGACAACTTCTGCCTCTTGCTGCGCCGTGACGCGCAATCGCAACTGGTCTATAAGCACGCCATATCCACCATCATGCCCGGCGCGCCGATCCAGCTGTTCGACCCCGAGCAGAGCCAAGATCACGACTGACGGCATTTATGGACGATTTTGACGACGAGACGGGCGCCCAGCCGGGCGGCCCGAAGCCCTATATCGATCGGCAGGAACAGCCGACGCGCACCGGGCTTGTCTGTCCCGATGTCCGCGGCAAGTCATCCTTTCACAGCATTGACGCCCGGCAGGCCGAGTTCGAAGGCCTGGCGGAAGCCATTCGCCTGGATGTCCGCTTTTCCGATGTCGTCAAGGTTCGCGAGATACGCCCGGCGACCTATATCGGGGCGGGCCATGTGGAAGCGATTGCCGAAAAAGTGAAGGCGGAGCAGATCGAGCTTTTGCTCGTCGATGCGCCTCTGACGCCGATCCAGCAGCGCAACCTGGAGCGCGAGACCGGCACCAAGGTGCTCGACCGGACGGCGCTCATTCTCGAAATCTTTGGTGAACGAGCGGCGACACGAGAAGGTGTGCTGCAGGTCGAACTGGCTCACCTCAATTACCAGAAGGGGCGGCTGGTGCGCTCCTGGACGCACCTCGAACGCCAGCGCGGTAGCGGTGGCAACGGTTTCATGGGCGGCCCGGGCGAAACCCAGATCGAAAGCGACCGCCGGCAGATCACCGAGCGTATCGTCCTGCTCGAAGACCGGCTGGAAAAGGTTAAGAAGACGCGTGCCCAGCAACGGGCGCAGCGCACACGCGCCGCTATCCCCGTCGTCGCCCTTGTGGGCTATACCAATGCCGGAAAATCGAGCCTGTTCAACAAGTTGACCGGGGCAGGGGTGTTTGCCGAGGACCTGCTCTTCGCGACCCTCGACACTACCGTGCGCAAGCTGGCCCTGCCGCATGGCCGGGAAGTGATGCTGAGCGACACTGTTGGCTTCGTGGCCGATCTGCCGCACGACCTCGTCGCAGCATTCCGCGCCACGCTCGAGGAGGTGGTGGATGCCGACATCATCCTCCATGTCCGCGACATTGCCAATCCCGACCATGCCGCCCAGGCCCAGGACGTGCTTACGGTGCTTGACGAACTTGGCGTGTCCTCGGACACGACGCCGATCATCGAGGTCTGGAACAAGGTCGACCTACTCGAAGAGCCCGGTCTGGCGCTCGCCTCGGCGGCACCTGCGGGCAAGGTTCTGGCCAACATGCCGGTGTCGGCGCTGACGGGGCAGGGCATCGATGATCTGCTCAACCTTGTCGAGAAATCACTGGGTGAACAGGCGCGGACCTACCATGTGCATGTGCCGCACAGCGCCGGCGCCGATATCGGCTGGCTGCACAGCCACGCCGAGGTGATTTCGCGGGACGTGCCGACCGAAAAGGGTTCGGATTTCGTCGTGCGGGTCGATCCACGGCACAAGACGGCCTTCCTCGAACGCTTCAACGGACGGATCGCGCTGTCGGACCTTTAGCCCTTGTCGGCGGCTCGGACTTCATTCCAGTAGCCATCCAGACGTTCGAGCCCGGCTGCGGCCGGATCGATGCCCTCCTCGCGGCAGCGGGCTTCTACATAGTGGAAGCGGCGCGTGAATTTGGCATTGGCGTCACGTAGGGCGGCCTCCGGGTCGACGCCGGCCTTGCGGGCGAGGTTGGCCACGGCAAAGAGCAGGTCACCGATCTCCTCGCGCAACGCGGTTTCATTTCCCGACGTCTCGGCTTCGGCAACCTCGGCCAGTTCCTCGGCCACTTTGGCGCGGACGGCGGCCAGGTCGGGCCAGTCGAAGCCGACCTTGGCGGCGCGCTTGGTCAGCTTTTCGGCCCGGGCAAGGGCAGGGAGCACCTGCGGAACATCGTCGAGAATGGATGGCGCCTTGTCGCCCTTGCGCTCGGCCTTAGCGGCACGTTCGCGGACTTTGATGGCCTCCCAGCGGTTTTGCGCATCGTCGGCGCCCTCAGCGATGACATCGCCGAAAACATGGGGATGGCGGCGGATCAGCTTTTCGGTAATGGCGAAAACCACGTCGCCGATGTCGAAATGTCCGCCCTCCTTGGCCATTTGGGCGTGATAGATCGGCTGGAGGAGGAGGTCGCCCAACTCTTCGCGCAGGTCAGCAAAGTCCTCACGCTCGATGGCATCGGCGACTTCGTAGGCCTCTTCGATCGTGTAGTGGCGGATGGATCGGAAATCCTGCTCCAGGTCCCAGGGACAGCCGCCAACAGGGTTGCGGAGCGCGGCCATGATTTCGATAAGGCGGGAAATGTCGCGGGAAGGCTGCATGGTCGGCCCTTGGGCGTGAATCGTTGCGGCCCACCATAGCGGCAATGGTCGGGCCGGGAAGGTCGTTTTTGCCGCGAGGCTGCATTTCCAGCTAAGTTGGTGCGTGGACTGCCTCGGGTCGCTCAATCAGGAGGACGCTCATGGCCGAAGTTACCGGTGGTTGCCTTTGCGGAAGGGTGAGGCTGGTCGCGTCAGGACAGCCCCGTCGCGTCGGTGTGTGTCACTGCATGGATTGCCGAAAGCATCATGGCGCCGTGTTTCACGCGTCCGCGATCTTTCCCGCTGAGGCCGTTACAGTGACGGGCAAGACCGGGGAGTTTGAGGGACGTCACTTCTGCCCGGTCTGCGGTTCATCTGTCTTTTCGCGCAGTGGCGAGGAAATAGAGGTCAATCTCGGATCGCTCGATGCACCGAACCAGTTTGCTCCAACCTACGAATTGTGGACAATTCGTAGGGAGGCATGGCTTCCAGAATTTCGCGTCGACTGTCGCTTCGATCGGGACCGTCAGAGCTCCGACGAGAACCCTTCGTCACCCACTTCCAGCCGGTAGCCGACGCCCGGTTCGTTTCGGATCAGTTTCGGCCCATCCGGTCCGGCGTCGATTTTCGTTCTCAGCTGACCGACGAGCACGCGCAGATACTGCACGTCCTCGGCATGGGCAGGGCCCCAGATCCGCGTAAGAATTTGCTTGTGGGTCAGCACGCGGCCCGAATTCCGGGCCAGAAGGAGCAGGAGATCATATTCCTTCGGCGTCAGATGGATGGGCTCGCCGTTGAGCAGCACGCGATGGGAGGCGTCGTCGATGCTGAGCGGGCCAAAATCAAGGTCCTGCCTGGCACCTGCTGGCGGCTCGCTATGGCGCAGCGCCGAGCGGATACGGGCCAGCAATTCGCCGATACCGAAGGGCTTTTCGACGTAATCGTCAGCCCCCAGATCGAGGGCCTCGATCTTTTCCCGTTCCTGGTCGCGAGCCGAGAGGACGATGATGGGAACGCTGGAGAAGGTGCGAACCGTTGCAATCACCTCCTTGCCGTCGCCATCGGGCAGGCCGAGATCGAGCACGACGACATCGGGCGCCTGCATGGCAATGGCACGCTTGGCCTCGGCCACCGTGCCGGCCTGCACCACCTCATAGTCGACCGCCATCAGCGCCGGCTTGAGAAAGCGCTGAATCTGCGGCTCATCGTCAACGACCAGGATACGTCTCTGCGTCATGACGCCGAGGACTCCGCCAATGGGAGACGGATGACAAACCGGGTTCCGCGCTTGCGCACGGCCGGGCTTTCCGCCTTGATCGTCCCGCCCATGGCAGAGACAAAGCCGCGAGCGATGGAGAGGCCGAGGCCTGTGCCCGCGGGTCGGCCATCACCCTTGGCCCTCCTATGGAACTTCTCAAAGATCACTTCGAGGTCGTCCTCTGGAATGCCCTTGCCCTGGTCGGTCACGCTGATCACCGCTTCCCTGCCGTCGCGCCGGATATAGACACTGATGGGCTGGTCAGTGCCAGCATATTTGCGCGCATTGTCGAAGATGTTGAAGAGGACCTGTTCCAACAGGCCCGGATCGGCAAGGGCAGGTGGCATGGCGTCGGCGGCGCTGGTTTCGACTTGGAGACGGGGATCAAGCCGGGCCAACCTCTCGGTGACTTC
Source organism: uncultured Devosia sp. (assembly GCA_965650545.1). Taxonomy (GTDB): domain Bacteria; phylum Pseudomonadota; class Alphaproteobacteria; order Rhizobiales; family Devosiaceae; genus Devosia. Next base: position 8,135 of record CBFGPB010000062.1, read on the forward strand.
GCCGACCAGGGCCCGCAGGTCCACCGGCTCGCGCCGAGCCTTGAGCAGGCCGGATTCGATGCGGGTCATGTCGAAAAGATTGCCCACGAAACGGGTGAGGCGCGCGGTCTCCTCTTCGACGGTCGCGAGCAGGTCCGATCGCGTTTCAGCATCCATGCGCTCGCCGAGCTGCCGCAGGGTGGTGACAGCTCCGGTGATGGAGGCCAAAGGCGTGCGAAGGTCGTGGGAAAGCGAAGACAGGAGCGCAGCTTGCAGCTTCTCCCCTTCCTGGGCCACCGCCGCCTTGGCGCCCTCGCGCACAAGGCGTGCCCGATCGATAGCAATGACAGCCTGCTCCAGCACCGCCGCGACCTGCCTTTCCTCATCCGGGGTCAATGGGCCATGGTCAGGGGCAAGCCGCAAGCCGGCGACCCCGGCCATTCGCTGATCGGAGCGGATGGGCAGAAAAAGATAGGCGACGTTCGGAAGCGTGCCGGTCATGTACCCGGCGGGCTCTCGCTTGTCGTGCGCCCAACGTGCGGCAATCATCGTGGTTTCGTCGAGCACCTGGTCCGGCGGCCAGGCAACCCGCATTTCGAGTTCTTCCCCGTCCTCGGTCACCAGGGTGACCGCCGGCAGGCCGAGCATGGCGTTCAGTTGGGCCGTCGTTGCCGTCAGCGCACCATCGACACCATAGGCGGCGGAAAGCTTGCGGGAAAAATCATAGAGCGCCTGCGTGCTGCGCACCGCCTGCCGGGAGCGCTCGATCTGCTCGCGCAGCCGCGCGGCGAGAGTGCCAGTGACCACCGCTACCGCCACGAAAATCAGCAGCGCCAGCACTTCGTGCGGCTTGGCGATGGTGAACGTGTGCACAGGCTCGATGAAAAAGAAATTGTAGGTAAGGAAGGATAGCCCCGCGGCCAGAAGAGCCGCGAAACGCCCTGCCAAGATTGCCGAGACGAGAACGGCCAGAAGGTAGAGCATAGACAGGTTCTGCAGGGCGAGAACCTGGGACAGGCCGAGCCCGAGCAGTGTGGTGGCGCCCGTGGTCGCAATGGGAATGCCAAGGCTCATTGCCCATTCCGGTATGGTGCGGCGCCGGAATCGCTGCGGCCGGCTCGCACCCCCGGCCGTTTCGGACACGAGGTAGACCCCCACGCCATCAAGGGCGCCCATCAACGTGTCCGGCAGCGACCGCCGGAACATGCGCAACAGCGGGATGGGCTTGGGGCGTCCGATGATGACCTGGGTGATGTTTTCCCGGCGGGCGATCCGCACGATTTCGGCAACGAAATCGTCGGCGATGACCCGCCTGACTTCGCCACCCAGTTGCTCGGCCAGGACCAATGTCGCCTCCAGCCGGGCAGATCGATCGGCGTCCAGAATCGGGTCGGCGCTGCGCGAAAGAGCCACCACGATCCAGCGAGCATTGAGACCCAGGGCCATGCGACTGGCCGTGCGGACAACCTTTTCGGACAAGCGGTCGGGACCAACGCAGACCAAGAGGCGTTCACCGGTCACCCACGGCCCTTCCAGCGCCTGCTGGCGCCAAATATCGGCCATCTGGTCGTCGACCCGGTTGGCGGTGCGACGCAGGGCCAGCTCGCGGAGGGCGGTCAGATTCTCGGGCCGGAAGAATTTGTCGGCGGCGCGCGTGGCGTTCTCTGGAAGGTAGACCTTGCCTTCCTTGAGGCGCTGGATCAGTTCGGCGGGTGGCAGGTCGACGAGCACGACTTCGTCGGCGCGCTGCAGCACCACATCGGGAACCGTTTCGCGCACCGGGACGCCGGCAATGCGCGCCACCAGGTCCGCCTGGCTTTCCAGATGCTGGACATTGAGCGCGGTCCACACGTCGATGCCGGCATCGATCAGCTCAGCAATGTCCTGGTAGCGCTTGGGATGGCGGGCACCGGCATCGTTGGAATGGGCCAGTTCGTCGACGATGATGATGGCCGGACGGCGCTTGAGCGCGGCGTCGAGATCGAACTCGTCATAGGTCTTGCCCGAATGCTCGCCCTTGCGCCGCGGCAGCACTTCGAGGCCTTCGAGCAAGCGGGCCGTTTCGCTGCGGCCATGGGTTTCGGCCAGCCCAACGACGATCTCTGACCCCGCTGCCCGTCGCTGCTGGGCGCGGGAGAGCATGGCATAGGTCTTGCCCACGCCCGGTGCCGCACCGAGGAAAATGGTAAGCTTGCCGCGGCCTTCGCCGGCAGCAAGCTTGAGCAGGGCCCCGGGATCGGGGCGCCCCGTGTCCCTCGTGTCGCTCATTCAGTTCTCACCGGTTCCCAACGCGTCCAGAGCCAGGTTGAGTTCTAGCACGTTGACCACGGGCTCGCCGAAAATTCCGAGCAGCGGCCATTGGATATGCCGGGCGAGGAGATCAGCCACCTGGGCCGGGTCGAGGCCGCGCGCGGCGGCCACCCGTTCGACCTGCAACCGGGCAAAGGCAGGGGTGATATGCGGATCGAGGCCAGAGCCGGATGCGGTTGCCGCATCGGCGGGCACCGGAGCGCCCGCGCCGGCCAATTCTGTCACCCGGTCAGCCACGTCGGCGGCCAGGGTCGCCGATGTCGCGCCCAGATTGGTGCCGCTCGACGTGCTGGCATCGTAGCCGACCGCCGAGGGGCGGGGATGGAAATAGCCTTCCCCTGCAAAGGTCTGCCCGATGAGGCTCGAACCGACGGTGACACCGTCGCGGCTGACGAGGCTGCCATTGGCCTGGGCGGGGAAGGCCAGTTGAGCGACGCCGGTCATCGCGAGGGGGTAGGCGAGGCCCGTGACCAGGCTCAGCAGCACCAGCAGCACCAGGGCCGGACGGATTTGTGCAAGCAACATGGCTCTTCTCCTAGACGAGATTGAGGGCGCTGATGGCCAGGTCGACGACCTTGATGCCGATGAAGGGAGCGACCAAGCCGCCCAGCCCATAGATCAGCAGGTTCCGCCGCAACAGGGCGGCAGCGCCAACCGGCCGATAGGCCACGCCTTTCAGCGCCAAGGGGATTAGCACCACGATGATCAGCGCGTTGAAGATCACCGCCGAGAGAATGGCCGATTCCGGAGAAGCCAGGCCCATGACATTGAGCGCGCCCAGTTCGGGATAGGTGGCGATGAACAAAGCCGGGATGATGGCGAAATATTTCGCCACGTCATTGGCGATGGAGAAGGTGGTCAGCGAGCCGCGCGTCATCAGGATCTGCTTGCCGATCTCGACGATCTCGATGAGCTTGGTGGGGCTGGAATCGAGGTCGACCATATTGCCGGCCTC